>JAJFHW010000381.1 GCA_021775385.1 Hyphomicrobiales bacterium
CTCTGGTGTGATTGTGCGCATTATGTCATGCCAGTTTTTTGAGGCTTGTAATTTATTCAGATGCTCAACTTCTATAGGTGTGTGTGAGACAACTTTTAATAATTGTTTATGTGACCAAACATCAGTTTCTAATGGTGCTATGTTGAAATCACCCACCATAATCATATTGTCTGAATGATCGTTTTTACCATCTTCAAACCAATTTGTTAGGTTCGTTAGATAGTCTAGCTTTTGACCAAATTTGATATTCTTTTCTCGATCTGGAATATCCCCGCCAGCTGGAATATAGAAGTTATGTAAAATAAGTGGATGTTTACTACGACTGCCAGTTTTTAATTTTACGGCCAGGTGGCGAGTGTCATTTGAAGAATTAAAATCATGCTGTCCCACAGTTTCTAATGGGATTTTAGAAAGTATAGCGACACCATGGTATGATTTTTGGCCATGATAAGCGACATGCATGTAACCGATATCATTTATGCCTTGTAGTGGGAAATGCTCATTTGCACATTTGATTTCTTGCAATGCAATGACATCAGGGGAATGAGTGGAAGCAAATTTTGCTAAACTTTCTATTCTTAAACGTACAGAGTTTATGTTCCAGGTGGCTAGTTTCAATTTCATAATATGTTCTTTATGTTTGTTGGCCTCATTTCATTTAACATACTGAATGGTTAGCTGCTTTGGAAGCGGCTTTTGGCTGACAATTTTTGCTATTGTTTACTATATAGATTTTTAAAAATGATCTTTGAAAAACACACAAAAAAACGCCCAACCGGGATGTGGACGGCTGGGCGCATTAAACCGCGCTTTACTTAACTAGGCTTTACAAGTTTGACATACGGTTGGCTAAAGAACCTTCGCATATGAGTGGCCCTGGTTTTTATTGGGCCTTGCTTGTAGAGCGTTTTTCAAGTCGCTCGCGCCGAGAGGGAATTCGACGCTTTAGGGTGTTGTCTCGGTTAGACGGGGGGCATTACCGATAGGAATGACACACCCTATATAATAATAGAGTAATGTATATTTTTTTCATTTCAATGGTTTTTTTGCATCACATACGAGATTTTACGCGCAAAAGTTGTATTTTTGCGTGTATGCACTGCTTAATATATAGGCATAAAGTTGATTAACTGCCTGATAAATCATTATTAAAATGGGTTGAAAAAATTATTTTGCCCTACGTCAAGCTTAAAAAGTTTTCCATCGATTTTTTTTTCATAATCAAGGTGAGAGAGTATAACTTGTGTAATTTGACCCGATTGATCTGTTACTTTCCACTCACTAAGCTCAAATTCCGGCACTTTATTGAACTTTAATTCAATTTGTCCGATGGCTTTTCCTTTGCGATCGATCATAGTAATTGAGGTTTGTTCGTCTGTTTCTGTGACTGTTTTTATAATTGCATCCCGTAAAATATTGACATCTTTTGCCAATAATATGCGAAACGGTGTGTTTTCTAAGGGGTAGCGATCTACAGTGTCTATGTCTCTATCTTCGATTGAAAGGTAGTTTCCATCAGAGATGATGACTTGAAGACTTGGGGGAGAGTAATCAAAGCGGATCCGGCCTGGTCGTTTGATGTAAAACTTCCCTTTTTGTTTACCGTCATCAGGATTGACTTGTAAAAAGCGACCATTGAGGTTTGTTAATCTGTTTAGATAATCATTGATTTGAATTACGACAGTTTTCTGTTGTTCTGTCATTGTGGCTGGTGTTAGGCCATCAGCTATTGATGCTGACCAACCAGAGCTATCTGCTTCAGCTTTTGTTTTAGGATTGAGATCTTTTGTATCTGTTTCAGCGGCGATAATTGATGATGTAAAATAGATGGAGCCCATTACTATCGTAGCGATTGCTAGGCTTTTATTGATCATTTTATACGTCTCTCTTTTGTTGCGCCTTCAGATTACCCACCAGCAACCGGCGTCTTTTGCAGTTTGTCTGCAGAGTTTAAAAGCATCTAAAAAAACAAAACCTTAAAGATCGGCTCCTTTGTGAGAGGGGACGATTAAAAGAATCAAACAGACTTTACTATTGAATAAGAATTACGACAACTATGAGGCGATAATATTTCAGTTTTATTTTAAAGGCTATGGATGCAGATTATTGCTTCAATCTTTGTAGAGCATTCGTGTTTTTTATGAATTCAATGAAATGCTCTAGATTCTTGTTTTAACATTCCATTTTTTTGCTTCTGATGCCGACTAAGTATCCGCAAATTCCTAAAACCGGTTCTTATTTTAAAGTCGGAATACCTTAATATTCGTCAATCAGGATTTCCCGTTTTCCGCCGGATCCAGGAGGGCTAATGATACCCTCTTCCTCCATACGTTCAATTAGTGTGGCTGCACGGTTATAGCCGATGGATAAACGGCGTTGAAGGTAACTTATGGAAGCTTTTTGATCTCTTATGACAATTTCAACAGCTTCATGAAAAATTTCTTTCTTTTTCCCAGATCCTTGCTGTGTTTCATCGCCAGCTAATTGTTCTTCATCAACAGTGATGTTATCCAAATATTCTGGTGTGCCCTGAGCGCGGAGATGAGCGACTACATTTTCAACTTCATCATCGTTTACAAAGGCTCCATGAACCCGGACCATTCTGCTGCCATTTGGCATATATAGCATGTCGCCACGGCCAAGAAGCTGTTCGGCTCCTTCTTTGCCTAGGATGGTGCGACTATCGATTTTAGATGTGACTTGAAAGCTAATTCTTGATGGGAAGTTTGCTTTGATTGTCCCGGTAATTACATCAACTGATGGACGTTGTGTCGCCATAACCACATGGATACCAGCCGCTCTCGCCATTTGGGCCAGACGCTGGACAGTTGCCTCAATTTCTTTGCCTGCAACCATCATTAGGTCAGCCATTTCATCAATCACAACCACAATCATTGGAATGGGTTTGAAGTCTAATTGTTCTTCTTCAAAAATGGCGCGACCAGTTGTTTGGTCAAATCCGGTTTGTACTTTTCTGACGATCGGATCGTTTTTATCAATGGCTTCTTTGACGCGTTCATTGAAGCCTTGAATGTTTCTAACACCCAATTTTGACATTTGACGGTAGCGATCTTCCATTTCTCTGACTGCCCATTTTAAGGCAGATACAGCCTTTGATGGGTCTGTTACCACCGGAGTTAGAAGATGAGGGATGCCATCGTAGATGCTGAGTTCCAGCATTTTGGGGTCAATCATGATCATACGGCATTCTTCTGGTGTTAGCCGATATAGAAGAGACAGCAGCATTGTATTAATGCCAACAGATTTGCCTGAACCGGTTGTTCCTGCAATCAATAAGTGGGGCATTGTTGAAAGATCTGTAATAACAGGTTCACCGCCAATTGATTTTCCTAGAATGAGCGGTAAGGGTAAATCGGTATGATAGAACTCTGGTTGTTCGACAAGGTCTCTTAAGAAGACGGTTTCTGAGGTTTCGTTCGGAAGTTCAATGCCTAGAGCACTTCTGCCTGGGATGACAGCAATGCGGGCTGACAGAGCACTCATTGAGCGGGCAATGTCGTCTGCTAAGCCTACAATGCGTGAAGTTTTAATGCCTCTGGCTGGTTCGAACTCAAAAAGTGTGACAACAGGTCCTGGGCGTACATTTAAAATTGCGCCTTTAATACCAAAATCTAGTAGTACGCCCTCTAGTATGACGGCCATTTCGCGCAATTCTTCATGTGAGAGCTGTGCTGCTGGTTGAGCGCTTGCTTTATTTAATAAGGAAACCGGAGGGAGGATAAAGTCTTCTCCCTCTTTGTGATTTCGTTGATTTGATTTTTTTGCAGAAAGACTTTTCCTCGTTTTTGCAGTTTTAGCATCAGGAGTTTGGGTTCTGTAAGGTTCAGCTTTAGCTGACATGGGTGGTAGTTCAGCTGGCGGCAGATCTGCAGGAGGTCGATCAGGAGAGCTCATGCCCTCATTTCTGAAATCAGATGGTGTATGGGGGCGCATCGATAAGGGGGCATTGTTGTTCCCCTCTGATTGTCTTTGTGTAAGCGCTGTATTTTGTGGATAGATTCTTGGCTGAGACTGATTATCCGGATGTTGTGAAAATGAGGTGTCGTTTGGCTCATCCAGGTTTGCATTGCGCCACCATTGGCGTTGATTATAGCTTGGCTCAACCTGAATGGCTTGGCGAAACCTGAACCAGTAACCAAGGCGATTGAAAGGTGCTTTTAAACTGGCTTTAAAGGCTTCTTTGTCCTCAATATGAAAGAGGATGCGAGCATCTTTCAAAGATAGATTTGTTGTAAATGAGAACGCTATCAAAGTTAGAGCTAAAAGAATGAAAAACGTTAGTGTAAGGGAGAGGCTTGAGCTTTGGGCCATTGCATGAATGTTTGTCGATCCTGAAATCGTGTCTCCAATAATTCCGCCGTAGCCTTGGCTAAGAGGCCATGAGTTGATTTTGGGTAGGAGGCTGAGAGTGGTTGCAAATAACGCTGCGCTAAAGGGTGTACTTAAGGCGCGAAGTCTTATTCTGTTATTGGGTTTTGCGAGTAAAAGACGGAACCCTTCTATAGCGAGGGGAAGAATTAGGAAAATAGCAGCAAGGCCAAAACCCTGGACTAAGATATCTGAAAATACAGCGCCACCTTTACCAAGCAGATTGGTAGTGGAGCCATTTGTTGCGTGATTTAAGCTTGGATCATCAACAGACCAGCTTAATAGACTTGCCCACGACAAAAGAGCCGCTAAAATTAGCGTTGCTCCTAAAGTTTTTAGAGCACCAAGTTTGAGGCCATGCTCTAAAGAGTTTGGCAACAAATGTTTTTTTCGTGAACCCCTTGTGGCTGCAACAGCTATAATCTACCTCATCCAAATACGCGTAACAATCTCTCGAAGGCCTCTTCAGTTTCTTCTAGAGAGCTGACGAGGGCCATGCGTGCATAATCAGCCCCTG
>JAJFHW010000382.1 GCA_021775385.1 Hyphomicrobiales bacterium
AGAATTGTTACCAACATCTGAGAAAAAAAAATGGATGTATGAGAACATGTTGGTCAGTCGCTTCTTTGAAGAAGCGATGGAAACCATCTACATGGAAGGAAAAACCCCAGTCTTTAACATGGCTGAAGGACCGATCCCAGGCGAGATGCACCTATCAACAGGTCAAGAACCTTGTGCTGTTGGTGTTTGTGCTCATTTAAAACCATCCGATATCGTCACAGCAACACATAGACCTCACCACCAAGCAATTGCTAAAGGTGTAAATCTGAAAATGATGGCAGCTGAAATTTTCGGTAAGAAAACAGGGCTCAGTGGTGGTCGTGGTGGTCACATGCATATCTTCGATGCCGATGTAAACTTTGCTTGTTCAGGAATTATTGCTCAAGGTCTAGGGCCTGCTGTGGGTGCTGCTCTTTCAAAACAGATGAAAGGTGACGATTCCGTTGCTGTTGCTTTCTTAGGAGAAGGAGCTGTTAATCAGGGCGCATTCCATGAAGCATTAAATCTAGCTGCTGTTTGGAAACTACCTGTTATTTTTGTCATCGAAGATAATTCATGGGGCATTTCAGTTTCAAAAGCTGAGTCAACCGCTGTAAAACATAATGCAGTACGAGCACAAGCTTATAATATGCCAGGGCGTTTTATTGCAGATAATGATCCAATAGCTTTGTACGATATCGCCGGTATTGCCATTGAAGATGCAAGAGCTGGCAAAGGACCTACTTTAATTGAAGTAGAGACTTATAGATTAGCCGGTCACTTCATGGGAGATGCCGAAGGCTACAGACCTGATGGGGAAATTGATCGTTTAAAATCAAAAGACCCAATCATCCGCATGAAAAACCTATTGATCGACGAGGACGTTATTTCAGAAGATGAAAATCTTCAAATAACTCTTAAAGCTCAAAAACTGGTGGATGAAGCAATAGAATTTGCTCGTGAAAGTGACTATCCAGAGCCCGAAGAAGCACTTGATAAAGTCTTTGTTTAACAACCCATGATTTCATCTAGGGTTCAATATGAACTTTCAAAATTAAAAAAATGAAGGGACAGGCAAACAAATGTCTGTCGAATAATCATATGGAAAATGAACGTACACTCACCATTGCCCGCTCAATGGCAGAAGCTACTGCACAAGAAATGCGCCGAGACGATAATGTCTTTGTTATGGGAGAAGACATCGGAAAACTCGGCGGTGTATATGGCAACACAAGAGGACTGATAGAAGAATTTGGGTCCACAAGAATACGTGACACGCCAATTTCAGAAACAGCTTTCATTGGCGCAGCTGTAGGTGCTGCTCAAGATGGCATGCGCCCTATTGTCGAACTCATGTTCGTAGATTTCTTCGGCGTTTGCTTTGATGCAATCTACAATCTTATGGCCAAGAATATTTATTTCTCTGGCGGCAAATTCCAAGTCCCAATGGTTCTAATGACATCCGGTGGTGGCGGCTATTCCGATGGCGGTCAGCACTCACAGGTTCTATACGGCACTTTCGCTCACCTCCCAGGAATGAAAGTTGTCTGCCCAAGCAACGCTTATGATGCAAAAGGCCTAATGACAACAGCCATTAGAGATAACAACCCTGTAGTCTATATGTACCATAAAAGCCTGCAAGGCATGGGCTGGCTCGGCACCGAACAAGGCGCAACCGTTCACACGCCAGAAGAAGAATATTCTATTCCTTTTGGAGAAGCCAAAATTGTAAAAGAAGGTTCTGACGTCACTATTGTTGGCGTTGGTCTTGGTGTTCACAATGGCTTAAAAGCTGCAAAGCTTTTAGAAGAAAAAGGTGTAAACGCTGAAGTTGTAGACCTGCGTACACTTGTACCATTGGACAGAGACACTGTGTTTAATTCGGTTAAAAAAACCGGTCACCTCATTGTTGTCGATGAAGATTATAAAAGCTTCGGATTAACTGGTGAGATAATAGCCACCATTGCAGAGAGAGATATCACAGCTCTAAAAGCCTCTCCGCAAAGGGTTGCTTACCCAGATATTCCAATCCCCTTTTCTCGGCCAATGGAGCGTTATGCGCTGCCAAATCCAGAAAAAATTGTCAATGCTTATGCAAAAATGAAGGAACAATAAGAATGGACGTTACAATTCCAACAACACTTTGGGATGAAGATTCAGACGCAGTTATCACAAGCTGGTTAGTAAGTGATGGAGCGGCTGTAAATGAAGGAGATTTAATTGCCGAAATCATGGTTGAAAAAATTCAACATGAAATTCATGCCCCAAAAGCAGGAACAATCTCAATCAGTCAAGCCGTTGAAGCCGTTGTCGCAAAAGGCGGCACCATTGGCTCAATCGCATAAATCCAGTGGGGCAAACTTAATGACTGATAACTTAGTGTCAAGCACTCCAGACAGAGAAGAAAAGATCATTCCCCTTACAGGGATGAAAGGAATGATCGCTAAAAAAATGGTTGAGAGCTTAACAACCACAGCTCAGCTAACTCACAATGCATCTTGCGATGTAACTGCACTTCTTCAAAAAAAAGAAGAGCTGGCTAACAATGGTATCAAGGTCTCTTTTGAAGATCTCATCGTTGACGCTGTCATCGAAGCAATTAAATTACATCCTGGCATAAACGGTTATGCCGATGATAAACAGATTGAGATAAAACCATTTATGCATATTGGTGTTGCCGTTGCCCTGGAGGGAGATCTTCTCATGGCCCCAGCAATCCTAAATGCAGATGAGTTAACAATCACTGACCGGGCAATTGCTCGAAAAGAAGTGATAGCTAGAGCTAAAACAAACAAACTAAACGTGACAGAAATGACAAAAGGGACATTCACAATTTCAAACCTTGGTCTGTCTCGCGTTCAACATTTCACACCCATCGTGAACAAACCTCAAATCGCAATTTTAGGTTTGGGCGAAATTCGCAAACAATATTGGGAATGTGAAAATGGTGAATTGGTACCTCGTCCTATAATGGGGTTGTCTCTTTCTTTTGACCATAGAGCAATAAACGGTGGCCCAGCCGCTGATTTCCTAACGGATCTATGTAAAATCATAGAGAACAATTCATAATGTCACTTCCATCTTACTCTCTAAATAAGTCTGCACAGGCGGCTATAAGCTCTTCAGAGCAAGACTTTTCCCTGAGTGAGGCTTTGGTATCATTTGAAACAGCTAGTAACATAGAAAGCTTATTATTAAATAAAGCTACCCTTCCCACTTCTATGCCTAGCTGTTTCATTTGGTCAATGCCCCAAGGCATTGTGGTGCCTAAATCAATTAGCTCAAAACCAAGTTTTAAAAATGCATGCGTAATTATGAGCTCTTTAAACTGGCCCGTTCATATCAGACAAACTGGTGGAGATTTAACACCGCAAGCCCCTGGCATGATCAACATTTCATACATCTTCTCTGAAGTTTGGCATGAAAAAACAAGCATCGAAGCAGCCTATAAAAAACTCTGTGATCCCATCACAGATTACTTGAATAATACA
Organism: Hyphomicrobiales bacterium; assembly: GCA_021775385.1. Classification (GTDB taxonomy): domain Bacteria; phylum Pseudomonadota; class Alphaproteobacteria; order Rhizobiales; family HXMU1428-3; genus HXMU1428-3. The sequence goes on from JAJFHW010000382.1 coordinate 3,471, forward strand.
TATGACATAAAAGCTTATACATCTTCCGTAGATGGTGCTTTTTGTGATGGTAAATTCAACATAGTTGTAGATGGATTAAAAATTGCAGGCACTGCTCAAAAATGGCGACGCTTTAAAAACCAACACAAGGAAGATTGCCTTGCTGTTTTAGGTCATG
>JAJFHW010000383.1 GCA_021775385.1 Hyphomicrobiales bacterium
CAAGGGTTGCATTGCAACAAGTTTGCTGTGTATAGCTAGTCCTTCCCTCATAAATGATTTTCGAACAAATGGGATTTGTAGTGTTAACAACAAAAAATTGGGTGGCGAAATTAGATCTGCGGCTAGAACGGCGCGCTGACAAAAGCATTTTGCGTGAACGGAAACATTATGGCCCGTTACGACTGCAAAAGCCGTTTTATCCTGAAGGAGATGATGTTTGCCATCTTTATGTTTTGCACCCGCCTGGTGGTGTAGTTGGCGGCGACCAATTAGAACTGAATGTCAAATTAGAGAAACAAGCCTTCGCGTTGGTTACAACACCAGGGGCAACAAAATTTTATCGTAGCCAAGGCGCCTGCGCTAGAGCCACCCAAACATTCCATGTTGCCTCACAAGCAAGTTTGGAATGGATGCCCCAAGAGACGATTTATTTTTCTGGTAGCCAGGTAAATATGAAAACCCTTGTTCATCTGCAAAAAGGCGCTCATTTTACCGGGTGGGAAATTAGTTGTTTTGGGCAGCCTGCCAGCGATCAGCTTTTTCATGATGGCATGTGTAGACAAAATTTTGAGCTCTATATAGATGGTCAACCTCATTTTTTAGACCGCACGAAAGTTGAGGGCACACATGAAATTCTCAAAGCCAATTGGGGGCTGATGAATTTTTCAGCTTCCGCAACATTTTTAATAACTCCGGCCACTGAAAACATGCTGAATAAAATAAAAAAATCAGTGGAATTAAAGACAAATATAACGCAAAATTCTGAAGGAATACTCACTGCAACTTTGATTGATGACATCCTTATTTGTCGTGCTCTATCCCATGAAGCCGAATGGATCAAAAATCAATTTTTTAAAATTTGGCAAAATTTGAGACCATTGTCACTCAATAGAGAGGCTCATGCACCTCGAATTTGGTCAACTTAAAGAAAGTAATTGTGTTATGGAACTAACACCTAGAGAAAAAGATAAATTATTAATCTTCACCGCGGGTCTCCTTGCTGAACGGCGCAAGGAAAAGGGTCTTAAATTAAACTACCCTGAAGCTGTGGCTTATATTTCTGCCGCGATTATGGAAGGCGCGCGTGAGGGCAAAACCGTCGCTGAGCTGATGTCTGAGGGAACGCAATTACTAGGACTAGATGATGTGATGGAAGGGATCGCTGAAATGATCCACGATGTCCAGGTGGAAGCTACATTTCCTGATGGGACTAAGTTGGTCACTATCCATAACCCAATTGTCTAAAGGAATAAACACATGAAACCTGGTGAATATTTTATTGATGACGGGGACATTGAGCTGAATGTTGGCCGCTCTGTTCGATCTGTCAAAGTGGCAAATAGTGGTGATCGCCCGATACAAGTGGGTTCTCATTATCATTTTTACGAGACCAATACTGCCCTTAAGTTTGATCGCGAACCGACTAAAGGCTTTCGCCTCAACATACCCGCTGGAACAGCGGTGCGGTTTGAGCCTGGCCAAACACGTGAAGTTGAGCTGGTAGACTATGCTGGCAAAAGAAAAGTTTATGGCTTCAATGGTGAAATAATGGGCCAGCTTTAAGTAGGGAAGTCAGAATTTATGAGCAAAATCAACAAGCAAGCTTATGCAGAAATGTTTGGCCCGACCACCGGTGACCGTGTGCGGTTAGGTGACACCGAAATCATCATCGAAGTTGAGTATGATAAAACCATTTATGGTGATGAAGTTAAATTTGGCGGCGGTAAAGTCATTCGTGATGGCATGGGGCAAAGCCAGCACATCGCTGCTGAGGTCGTTGACACTGTGATTACCAATGCTTTGGTGCTTGATGCCACTGGTATTTATAAAGCCGATATTGGTATTAAAGGCGGGCTTATTTCCTCCATTGGCAAGGCAGGTAATCCTGATGTTCAGCCTGGTGTGAATATAATCGTTGGCCCCGGTACAGAAGTGATTGCTGGAGAAGGGCAAATCCTGACAGCTGGCGGCGTTGATGCGCACATCCATTTCATTTGCCCTCAACAAATTGAAGAAGCTCTTATGTCTGGTGTGACCACCATGTTAGGCGGTGGAACCGGGCCTGCAACCGGCACTAATGCTACCACTTGCACACCTGGTCCATGGAACATTCATCGCATGTTGGAAGCTGCCGATGAGCTGCCAATGAACCTTGGGTTTCTAGGTAAAGGCAATGCCAGTTTGCCAGATGCTTTGACTGAGCAAGTTGAAGCTGGTGCCTGCGGGCTTAAATTACATGAAGATTGGGGCACCACACCTGCTTCAATTGATACATGTCTTACCGTTGCCGACCAACAAGATGTGCAAGTGGCCATTCACACAGACACCCTAAATGAATCCGGCTTTGTCGAAGACACCATTGCTGCCTTTAAAGACCGGGTCATACATACCTATCATACTGAAGGAGCCGGTGGTGGCCATGCACCGGATATCATTAAGGCTTGTGGGCTGGCTAATGTTTTGCCTTCAAGTACTAACCCAACGCGCCCTTATACAGTCAACACCATTGACGAACATCTTGATATGTTGATGGTTTGCCATCATCTGGATAGCAATATTGCTGAAGATGTAGCGTTTGCGGAAAGCCGTATTCGCCGGGAAACCATTGCAGCAGAAGATATCTTTCATGATCTTGGCGCTTTCTCGATGATTGCTTCAGATAGCCAAGCCATGGGCCGGGTTGGTGAGGTGGTTATTCGCACCTGGCAAACCGCCCATAAAATGAAAGTCCAGCGCGGCACGCTTAAAGGTGATAACGAGCGTAACGATAACCTGAGAGCCAAACGCTATGTGGCGAAATACACCGTTAACCCTGCGATAACTCATGGCATTTCAAACTATGTTGGCTCTATTGAAGTTGGAAAATTGGCTGATCTTGTGCTTTGGAAACCAGCTTTTTTTGGCACCAAACCTTCCTTGATCATGAAAGGTGGTTTCATTGCTGCCGCACCGATGGGTGATCCCAATGCTTCTATACCAACTCCGCAGCCAGTTCACTACAGACCTATGTTTGGCAGCCTTGGTAAAGCACGCCATGCCACGTGCATGACTTTTGTTTCAAACGCTGCTTTACAACGCGGAATAAAAGATCAGTTAAATTTGAAAAACCTCATCAGACCTGTCTCAAATACAAGAAATATTTCCAAGAAAGATATGGTGTTAAATGATTACATGCCTGAGGTTGAGGTTGACCCGCAGACTTATGAAGTTAGAGCTGACGGCGAGCTTTTAACCTGTGAGCCCGCTGACGAGCTGCCAATGGCGCAACGTTATTTTCTATTTTAAAAGACATATTATAAAGGACATGGCCGTTTTATGTTGAAGATACATGAAGTTCTGGATGAGAGTGTTTTGCCGGAAAAGACACTCAAACTCGCCTTTGAGCAAAGACAAAAGAGCCGGCTGAAAACTCATTTAACAGATGGGACTGAAGTAGGGCTCTTTTTAGAGCGTGGGCGCGTCTTAAGGAATGGTGACTGTTTGAAAGCCGAAGATGGGACGATCATTGCTATCGAGGCAAGCCCTGAGCCTGTAAGCACAGTGCATCATGATGACATGTTGTTGATTGCAAAAGCGGCCTATCATTTGGGCAACCGTCATGTGCAGGTTGAAATTGGCCCGGGCTGGTTACGCTATGCGCAAGATCATGTGCTGGATAATATGATTGCCGGTTTTGGTCTTAAGTTTGTTAGCGAAGAGGCGCCGTTTGAGCCGGAATCTGGCGCTTATGGGGATCACACTCACAGCCACTCTCATTAAGAAAAACAGATTAATGACAAAGATGCCTACCAGCCCTATTCCCTCATTACGACTGTGGCAAATGATTAGCCCTGCCTTTCCTGTTGGTGCATATGCCTATTCCACTGGTTTAGAAGCTGCAGTTGAAGCGTGTTGGGTAAGCGATGAACTTTCTGCCAAAGAATGGATTGTCGGGCAGCTCACACACAACTTTGTCTATTTGGATGCGGCCGTTTTTATAAGGGTTTGGGATGCCTTTGAAAAGGATGACATTGCAACAGTTAATTATTGGAATGGAATATTGCTGGCTTTCAGAGAAACAATGGAACTGAAACAAGAAGATGTTCATCTCGGTGCCGCTTTGCTGAAAATTCTAAAGGATTTGGAAACAGCACCTCCAGAAGAAATCATCAAGCCTTTGTCATATGTTACCAGTTTTGCTTATGGTAGTTCGCTTTGGCACATTGGGCGAGAAGAGGCTGCCATGGGGCTTTTGTGGGGCTGGGTAGAAAATCAGGTTGCTGGTGCCATTAAACTTATCCCTCTTGGGCAAACAGCGGGTCAGCGCATCATGTCTGAGGCTGTCAAAGTCATTCCAGACGTTGTTCAAAAATCTAGCACTCTTGAGGATGAGGAAATTGGCTTCTCCCCCCCCGGTGTAGCAATGGCAAGTGCGGCTCATGAAATACAATATTCGCGACTTTTCAGGTCATAAAACAAAAGGGATCACCCATGACTAAAAAACAAGTTTTACGAATTGGTATTGGGGGACCTGTTGGCACGGGCAAAACAACTCTAGTTGAAAATCTTTGTCGCCGAATGACGAGGGATTTTGAGGTCGCAGTTGTGACCAATGACATTTACACAAAAGAAGATGCGGAATATTTAACCCGCAGTCAGGCATTGCCATCAAACCGCATCATTGGGGTTGAAACGGGGGGTTGCCCGCATACTGCCATTCGTGAAGATGCCTCAATGAACCTTGCAGCTGTTGAAGATCTGCAAGAGCGCTTTTCTGATCTTGATTTGGTTTTTATTGAAAGTGGCGGTGATAATTTAAGCGCTACCTTTAGCCCTGAACTTTCAGATTTAACGCTCTATATCATTGATGTGTCTGCTGGTGATAAGATCCCGCGCAAAGGCGGCCCGGGCATCACTCGCTCTGATTTGCTGATTATAAACAAGATCGACCTTGCCCCGATTGTGGGGGCATCACTTGAGGTTATGGACCGTGACACCAAAAAAATGCGTGGTGACAGATCATTTGTTTTTTCAAATCTCAAAACTGGAGAAGGACTTGATGAGATCATTGGGTTCATAAAAAATGAAGGCATGCTAAAGATTAATTAATCAAATGTGCATCCTTAAATTAGAAAGAAATAAATAGCTTAAAAATTTACAACACCATTTTTTTATGCAACTTCAGCAATCATGGACTAATCCGTTGGGGTTATACTTAATCCGTGGTAAAATATGAGATATCATACATGTCGCCTCTTGGCACAAAACGGAAAAATCCAACCCATCCATACAAAGAAGGAGCTCAGCCCTTTTTCAGGCTGAGGGACATGACGCCATGGGCGTCCGGCGCGTTGCGCCGCACCTCGTAGGGCTTTTCGCTTCTTCAGCGAAAAATAGCCCGTGAGAGAAACAAGAGTTTACCCCTCCATCTCATCCTGAATAGCTTGGGCAGCTTCTTGAGGGACTTCAGCTTTAGTAATAGGACGACCAACAACAATATAGTCAGCCCCAAAGTTAATCGCATCTTTGGGCGTTGTCACACGGGCTTGATCACCAACCTCAGCCCCGCTCGGGCGAATGCCAGGCGTTACAATGAGAAAGTCAGGCCCAACAAGCTTGCGAATATCAGCAGCTTCTTGAGCAGATGCAATAACCCCATCCAACCCCGCATCAAATGCAAGCTTAGCACGGTGCAAAACAAGGTCTTTAGGAGAGCGCCCTTCAATGCCTTGTTCAATCAAATCTTCCTGCTCAAGGTTCGTCAATACGGTGACACCAAGTAATTTAAGAGAACTATCGCCGCGCCCCTTAATGGCAGCTTTAAGGGTTTTACTATCGCTAACATGAAGCGTTAAAAAGTCAGCCCCCATCAGTGCAATATTAGCTGTCGATTTTTGAACCGTTGCACCGATATCAAGCAGCTTCGCATCAACAAAAACCTGATGTCCTTTGTGAAGCAATTCATTGACAAGGTCTTGCCCACCAGCAAACAATAATTCGAGACCAATTTTATAAAAACGGCAGGCAGGTCCAATTTGTTTGACGCACTCACGCGCTTCTTCGACGGTTGGAAAATCAAGTGCAACAATTAATCGATTGTTCATATGAGGCTTCAATTCACTTTTAAAAATAATAGTTTTAGTTAAGCTGATTTAAGTTTGCTGGCAGTTTCAACAAATGCCTTCATCGCACCACTAAGCATGGCCTCAGATTGTGGATTTGAAAGAGAACCATCTTCAGCTAATACTTCGTGGCCCTTACCAACAGCAACAGTTTGCGGCAGAACATTAACCTGATATCCATTCGTCAAGAGAGCGGACAATAATTGAATGCCGCGTAACCCACCCATGAGACCCATACTAGAGGCGCCAATTGCAAAGGTCTTAGCTTCTTGCCAAGGGGTACGAGGCGGTGTCTCATCTGATCTGATGCGCGAGACCCAATCAAGTGTGTTTTTCAAAAGGGGTGAAATCGAAGAGTTATACTCAGGCGAAGCGATAAAAATACCATCATGGGATTTGACAAGCTCAGCCAAACGAAGAGCCGCTTCAGGAATACCATTTTCTTTCTCAAGGTCACCACAGTAAATTGGCATGTCAAAATCCTTGAGGTCAATAAAAGTAACCTCAGCGTCAAATTCAACAGCTTTCAACGAGGCAGCTTTCGCCAATCGCTTGTTCAAAGACGCTTCACGTTTACTACCCGCAAAAAATAAGAGTTTAACTGCCATGTCAGCCCCCGAGCTTTTTAAATTATTTGCTTCGCCTTAATAGCACTAGGTCATCAGAAATAAAATAGACAAGTTAAAAACTGTTACGCAAAAAGTGAAAAAGAACTAGATAACCCCTGAGAGAGAACTAAAAACTATCTACCCGAAGAAGGAGTGGCGCCACTTCGGCGCCAGGACATGGCAACATCGCTGCCCGGTGCCTAGCACCGCCCCTCGGAGGCTCTAGCGCCTTTCGCGCTAGAAATAGCCGTGAGAGGAAATAACGCGGTTGCGTAGTGGGCAACTGAAGCGAAAAAACATTTTGTGATAATTCACACATCTATTATTTCCCTCATCTCCTAATCTTTAATCATCAACAGCGCAACAAACAACAAACGGGGCGCAGGGGAACAGAAACTGAATGACAAACAAGAAAGTTCAGTCTGAGCGGAGCATAGCGAGCACAGAAAAACTGAACGACAACAAAGATGGGACTTCCAATGAACACTTTAAAAACAATGATCGTAACAGCAATCGCAGTTCTAACAATCAGCTTCGCAGCACTAACAGCATCAGCCACAGGCGCCAGCGCTGGCGGATGGAAAAAGAATTACTACGGTGGCCACAAACATTACTACGGTCAAAACTATGGTTCGAAATATCACTACGGCTATAACCGCAACTACAAATTAAAACACAGAAACAATTACAAATTCAAACGCTTCAACAAAGGCCGCAAATTCCGTAGAAATTTCCGCCGCAAGTTCCGTTAAGAACAAATGGAATAAAAAACCGGTCTCAATCGAGACCGGTTTTTTATCTGAAATGTTAGAACTTCCTACACAAAGAAGGAGTGACGCCACTTCGGTGTCATGACATGGCGCAGCGCTTCGCGTAGCCCGGTGCTTAGCACCGCACCTCGTAGACCTGTCGCGTTAGCGATAGAATAGCCGTGAGAGTGTAATTGAGAGAAAAAAAAAGCGCCGCCACTTTTAAGTGACAGCGCTTTAATTAAATTTGAATTGATGAAAA
>JAJFHW010000384.1 GCA_021775385.1 Hyphomicrobiales bacterium
TATGATGTGGTTTCGTATTGGGACTTGAAACAAAGCGCCATTGGCTCACCACAACCAGGAGCCATTCCAGGGAAGAAGAACATCACTACGAAATATAATGGCGTGAATTGGGCATTTTCTTCAGTAGCAAATAAAGAAAAATTTTTAAAAGATCCAACCAAATATCTCCCGGCTTTTGATGGTCATTGTGCTTATGGTATCGCACAAGGTGGTAAGGTACCGACCAACCCAAACCTTTGGCGCATCGTTGATGGTAAACTTTACCTGAACATAACCACAACAGTATCAGGACTATGGGAGGAAGATGTACCAGGCTTCATTAAAACAGCAGAAAAAAATTGGACAGCCTTAAAAACGCAATCATCCCCCAAGCGTAATGCACCTGACTTTGAAACTAAGTACGCACCACTATAAAATAGCCTTTGCATTCTATCTATGGTGGGGTAAGGATTAGTCTTCCTCCACCATATGATTTTTAAATAAACAGATTAGAAAAACTCAAAAAAAATGAAAATAGACTTTTCATCAATTTCACAAAAAAAGCTAAAAACCCTATCAACAGCAGCAGATGATGTGCTTGAAGCTCTAAGGCTCATGGGTAAGGTGCAGACAAATACTGTTGAAAGAGTGATTGAGCATCACGGCACTTTTTATGAAATGGACCACTACCCTCCAGGTGATGTCTATGATGAAGAAACTGGTTCACAATATTATTATCATTCTCACAGACCTGAAAGCGGTGAACACGGTCACTTTCACACATTTATTAGAGCTGAAGCAATTCCCGAAAACATGGAGCCTTACCCTTATACAGGAGAAGCAGAACAAGCTTTAGGTGAGGATGCAATTTGTCACTTAATAGCAATTTCGATGGATGCCCAGGGTCTGCCTGTTGAACTGTTCACAACCAACAGATGGGTCACAGGTGAAACATTCTACAGTGCTAAAGATACAATTTCTTTGTTGCAAAAATTTGAAATTGATCATGTCTACCCTTGCCTTGGGACCAATCGCTGGTTAACCGGGATGTTACGGTTGTTTCTTCCTCAAATTGAACAGCTCTTAATTGAACGAGATAATAAAATTACAGAACATCAGGCGCAAAACCCTGATAAAGACGTTTTTGAAGATGAAGACCTGGAAGTAACGTCAATCATTAATATTGATATCGACACCCAGGTTGCAGCCGTCGATGCAGAGCTTGAGAGGCGCAAAAATACATAGCAAGGAATAGTAGAGAGGGATGCAAGCTTTGCGTCAATATGACTACACACAATCGTTATCAATTGTTATAAAACTTATGTTGTATTTGACAGCAGCTAATTCAATACTTGAGTAGAAATTTTATGTGCAAATTTATGAATACATTAAGTTTTAGAAACTATTGAACTACTTGTTACAACAAACCCAGGCTTATCTGGTAACCATTTAGTTAGGAATTTTTATATGAGAAAATCAGCAAAAACTCTTTTAAGCGCTGCTGCAGCACTACCTTTAGCAGTTGGCATCACTGCCGGAACTGCACAAGCAGGTAAATATGATTTAGCTGGAAAACCATCGAGTGCAATTATTAAAATTAAATGTAATCCATGTGGTGCTAAAAAGGCTGCCTGCAACCCATGTGCCGCTAAAAAGTGTAACCCATGTGCTGCTAAGAAATGCAACCCATGTGCCGCTAAAAAGTGCAACCCTTGCGCTGCTAAGAAATGCAACCCATGCGCTGCTAAAAAATAATAAATTCCTAATAAGATTTGTTAATCGTGGCGTGCAAACGCCACGATTAATTTCTTAAAATTGAGAAACTAAACATATCACATAATGAGCGCCGCAAAGGCCATTATTAAACTCAAGCATTCCCAATCAATATCCCGGCCGCAAATACAATCAAGCCTCCAACCACAATCTCAAACGCTGCACGTAGGAATTTTGTATCCATATATTTCGAACGGATCCAGGCAATCACCCAAAGCTCTATGAGAACAACTACTATAGCAATCACTGTTGCCCAGTAAAAATCAGTGATGAGATAAGGGATGGTGTGTCCAAGCCCGCCAATAGCAGTCATAAGACCAGTAATCCAACCACGAACAATAGGGCTGCCGCGCCCTGATATAATCCCGTCATCAGACATCGCCTCAGTAAAGCCCATGGAGATGCCAGCGCCAACAGAGGCCGCCGTTCCAACCAGAAATGTCTCCCATGTACTTTGCGTAGCAAAAGCCGCCGCAAACACAGGGGCAAGCGTAGAGACAGAACCATCCATTAAGCCAGCCAAGCCAGGTTGGACATATTGCAAAACAAAAAACCGTTTCGCGGTTTCCTCTTCGCTATCAAGTGTCTCTTTATCAAGGTGCATTTCAGTAAGGCGTTCTGCCAAACTTTCATGCTCGCGCTCCGCAATGGCCAAATCTCCAAGAAGTTTCCGAATGGCCGTATCACTTGTGCGCTCTAGTGCATTTTCATAAAACCTGCGCGTTTCATATTCGATCAATTCAGCTTGCTCACGCACAGCATCTAGCCGAAGGGGTGTCGCAAGCCATATGGGCTTATGTTTGATAAACCCCTTCACATCACTAGAGCGAATAAGAGGGATTGTCGTGCCAAACTTTTCTTCAAAAAGGTCAAGAAGCATCCGCCGGTGTTCATTTTCTTCTTGAGCAAGCTCTTCAAAAACTTTGGCAGAACCTGGAAAATCAGCACGCAAGCCATCAGCATAGGTTAGGTAAATGCGTCCATGCTCTTCTTCCATAGAAATAGCCAGGGCCAATAGCTCTTTCTCATTTAGTTCTGAAAAACGTTTCATGCATCTCTCCAACAAAATTTGGGGGCTAAAATTTAGTGAGCCCACTAGTAAGCCTAATGGCAAACTCTGACATTACCTTAAATAAGAACAATCGATAACGCTATTCATTTTTAGAACCATTCTAAATAACATGCAAATAAACTAGAAATGAACAAGTATGATAAGACAAACAATCATTTTTCAATAATTCTATCCTACAAAAGATATCAGGCTCTATAGTTAAGTGAAATATTCAAATATAAACAATTTAGAAACGAGTACAGGGAACAAACACCGGAACAAACACCGAAACTCACCACAGGAACGCACCACAGGAACTCAATAATGGCAATTGTGAATAGATTTTTGGATCCGTTAAGTGATTGGATAGCAGCCAGGCTAGAGACGACTTCAAGCGGCTATGAACCTTTTACACCCTCAGACCCAACAACACTTTCAAGGATCTTAACTCCAGGTGATATTTTACTCGTTGAGGGAAATCAAAAAGTCTCCTCCGCGATTAAATATTTAACTCAGTCAACCTGGTCACATGCCGCCATTTATGTTGGGGAAGCTCTCTATAATGGTAACGGATATACAAACGAAGAACCTGTGACGACAGCAATTGATCCAAAATACAAAGATGGTCAGCTATCCTTGATAGAAGTTGAGTTAGGCCTTGGGTGCATTGCCGTACCACTTTCAAAATATGAAACTTATAACACGCGTATTTGCCGCCCCTTGAACCTTACTCCTGAAGATCGTGCCACAGTTATCAATTTCATGATTGGTAATTTAGGAATTAAATATGACACTCGCAATATTTTGGATTTGGCCAGATATCTTTTTCCAACACCGCCAATTCCAGTGAGATGGCGGCGGCGGATGTTGCAGCTAGGCTCTGGTGAGCCAACAAGAGCCATTTGCTCAACCCTCATCGCCCAGGCCTTTCAAAAAGTTCAATACCCGATCTTACCTCGTATAGAGCGCGTAAAAGGACAAAAAAGATCAACAAGCGCCTATAGCCGTCGAGAAATTCTACACATTCGCCATCACAGCCTATTTGCCCCACGAGATTTCGACATTTCTC
>JAJFHW010000385.1 GCA_021775385.1 Hyphomicrobiales bacterium
CACGCCGCCGCAAGGCAGCGCGGTAAGGGTGAAACGGTGCGGTTCGAGCGCACCAGCGGGGCGGGTAACCGTCTCGGCTAGGTAAACCTCACCGGGAGAAAGCCCGCATAGGAAGGGATGACGCTGCCCGCGTCGCTAGAACCTTCGGGTAGGGCGTTCGAGGTCGTCGGCGACGGCGACCCTAGAGACATGGTCGTCACGCTCCCCTCGGGGAGCGCCACAGAACCCGGCTTACAGGGCGACTGGGGATCCCACTATTCGCCCGAGTTCCTGGGCTCGAATCGGTGGTTTGATCGATTTCCGGCAAGAGCCGGAGTCGCGGTCCTGTGGGGCCGCTGGGCGGCCCGGAAGGTGGGGGTTTGCTCGACACGGAGGGACCCTTGGTCCTCTCCTCGTGGAGCCTCCAGGCTCCGCCGACCGCCAAGTCGTGCCCCCCGAAGGGGGACGACGGCCGGGCGCGCACACGGAGCAAAGTTCCTGGCACCTGGAGAGCGCGTAGGAGTGATCAGCTGCGATGCGCGACACCGGCCGCCGGCCGGGTTGTTCGTCGTCGCTTTGGTCGTCGCAGTGATCACTCGGGCTCTCCAGGCTCGTGAGCACAGAGAAGCCTGGGAGCTCCTCCCGAGAATCAAGCGTGCGTTTCAGGCTTTTCCTGGATCCGGCGGTCCACAGGGTTGATTAGAGACACTCTGGCTGATCTAGGTGCGCCGCAGGGGTGCGAGGCACTCAACGTTTTGTCGTGAGTGCGAGCCACTCCACGTAGAATAGAAAGCCGACATGCTCTTGCTGCCCAGGCGCTCTCCACACGACGCGGAGAGCCAGCGATGCGCTGCGGCCATAATGGTTCACCCGCCTGGAGAGCGTCATGAAGCTTGCCCCGAAGTTCCAACCCTCGCCCGCGACAGAGCAGCCTCGCCAGCCGCAGGACCCTGTGCTGCAGGCACTCGTCGATACACAGCGAAATCTCGTGCGGTTGCTGTGGTTTGCGCTGCTTCTGCTCGGGTCGATGGCGGGGGTGAAGCTGTGGCCGGAGTAGCGCGAGACGACCGCCCACATGATCACAGGCACCGCCCCGGGCACCCTCAATGCGGGGGCCGACTTCAGGCACTCCGGCGCCGTGGAGTACCTCGAGGCTTACCAAGGGAACCTCAACCTGGCTCACAACCAGGGCTCTCTGAAGTGGCCCCTTCCGAACAGCAGCGATCTAGCTCTTCGGCGTGCCCGTCCAGACGCGGCCGGACGCTACGTGTTAGACCAACCGACCGGGGTTTGACTCATGTTGGGCTGTTCGTTGTTTGATGTTAAAAAGGCCCTCGCTAACATGAATCACACCCAAACGCACTGCCCTTAACGGCCTCCGCCGCGTCACCCAGCGTGGGTGTCGACGACGCATCATGGGTGTGCTTCCTGCTCACCTTGATCTGTCGCAACACACGCAGCCATGAAGGTGACCAGAACATCGCCTCGCCGGTCTGGAGCTCGGGAAGGGTGCGCAGCATGTCCGGGTCGTCGCCGGCGTTGTCGACGCCCCACTTGCGGATCGCCTTGCGCTCGTGCTCGGCGTTCAGCTGGTGGGGGATCAGGACCTCGACCTGGTTCAGCGCGTGCTTGTTCACCGACTAGGGGCGTTGCGAGATCAGCGAGACGCCGATCCCGAAGTTGCGGCCTAGCTTCACAAGCGATTCGAAGGCGCCCAGCATTCGCTCGCCGCCGCGCATCACGCGCTGCGGAACGAGCAGCTGCGCCTCTTCAACATGGAGCATGAGAGGTGACCGCTCGCGCGCGCTTCTTCCACTGGAACAGTTCCTCGGCGAAGTCCGTGGCGAAGCGGCGCTCGCCGGTCTTCGTCATCTGGCCGACGTCGAGAATCATCGAACAGCCGGCCTCAACGAGCGTGCGCGCGATGAGAGCGCCGGTGTCGGGCTCGAGCGGGATGTCGCCGTGGAGACCGCCTAGCACCGGCACGTCGAGGCCGCGTCCCTTGCCGTTCGCAGCGAGACGCAGGCCCCACCAGACGCCCGTGGGGGCGATCACGATCTGCTGTGCGCTCTCTGCGTGGAGCAGCTCGAAGAGACGCGTGGCTGTGTAGGTCTTGCCACTGCCGCGTCGGCCCATGATGCCGACGGCCTGGGTGACGATGTTGGCGGGCAGCTCGAATCCGTTGCCGAACCTCATCGCTCACCGCCAGTGGCGACCGTGGTAATAATGGCGACGGACACTGGAGAGTGGGAATGAGGCCGAAGCCAACGAACAGGCAGAAGCGGAAGCCAACGAGCAAAAATGTGATTCAGCGCGAGCGGACTAGGTTGGTAAAGCGAGCGTTGGGGGTGCGCGGTCCGTCGGTCCTCCTCTTCCTTGTTCTCATCCCCGTATTTTGTGGTCTCGTGTCGGTGGAGTGGGTAATGCGAGCGTTGGGGGTGCGCGGTCGGTCGGCCCTCCTCGTCCTTGTTTTCATCTCCGTAGTTTGGGGTCTCGTGTCGGTGGGGTTGGTGGGGACGCCGCTCAAGCTGGATACGAGGGTTGACCGCGATGGAGAGACTCTCAGCTCGCACCAGGCTGACGTGATACCGGACTCTGTCGTCGAGAGTCAGGGAGAGCGTCTGGGGAGCGCTTACCTCACGTACCTGACGTACGAATCCCAACACCGAGTTAGCGGCTCTCTGGCGAAGGCTATCCTGAGCGTCACTGGCCCATTCATATGGGAAAGGGGAACCGTTGTCGCGGCACGAAGTGTCGTGACCAACAGTCTGCTCGCCGGTCTTCAAGATGGCGAGCTCGCGTTGCCTGCCGGCATGCAGCCGGAGATGGTCCACCAGGCAATCGCCCGTGACGCTGGGATGATCGTTGCTCAGGTTAGAGATGACCTGGATTTCGATCATCGAATGAATGCCCTGGCGAACGACCACGGAATACTGCGAGCTGAGCTTGCGGAGTTCTTGAATGCACTCGCACTGCTCAGGCTCGATCCAAGTCTTCCAGGAGAAGATGTTGCTGACCTCAGTCGTCAAGTTGACCGCATCGAAATAGAACTGAAGGCTCTCGATGAACTCGCCAGTCAGCGAGCAGATGGTCTCGCCAGAGAGCTGCGTCGGGAGATCACTCACTTGAAGACGCTGGTAGAGAAGGACGTTGGGTCTGTTGAGAAACGGCTCGACACCGAGTTCACCTCTGCAATGGGGTTTGTCTATGTGATTGTGGGCGCGATCTTGGGATTGTTGATCTCGTGGCTCCGAGCTCCCTCGCCGAGGGCTGCACACCGGAGTGCGACGCCCGAGCCAGCGACGCCCGAGCCAGCGACGCCCGAGCCAGCGACGCCCGAGCCAGCGACGCCCGAGCCAGCGACGCCCGAGCCAGCGACGCCCGAGC
>JAJFHW010000386.1 GCA_021775385.1 Hyphomicrobiales bacterium
GCAATGGAGAGTATAAATCGCATATTCACCAGATAACCTTCACATTTAGAGCCGCTTAATTCAAAAACCATCCGACCATGAGCATCTGCGATATTTGCGCTTTTATGAGTGTCTTTCAGTTTTAAATCATAAACAGCACGATGAGGGGCAAGATGTGTGTCTTTGGTCTCTATCACTTGGTTCACTGCGTTCGCTGATGAAACACTCAAGAAAGTGGTTCCGAGTACTATAGCTATTGTAGCTACTGTTGTTTGCATTTTTTGCTTGAAGGAAAGTGGGTGAGACAACATATGGATTAAAACCTTTTCCAGTTTGTAAATTCATTGAAATCAATGTCTATTGATTTTGATTCCAAGCCTGTACAGCTTCGTAAATTTTGGCATACATCTTTGTTTGATACAATCATGATATCATTCACGTCTAATTTATTTATCATCGCTTCTTAAATCGCTAAGATTATGTCACAGCTTGATTTGTTTACTTATTTTTGATTTTACGCCTGTTTACTTACCCTTAATAGCCATTCACTTCTGTAAAGCTAGACAAGACTATTGGTGTTAAAGACAATTTTTCATCTATTCAATAAGTTCTTGACGTTTTAAAATCACTCTAAACTTTACCTACATGACATAACGTTCTTAAGGAGAACAATTTTATGCATACTGTTATTGAAACACGTCTTTCAGAACTTAGTATTCAATTAAAAGAGGCGCCGGTTGCAGTTGGGGCTTATGTTCCTTGTGTTGTAGAGGGTTGTTTGCTTTATATTTCAGGACAAATTCCTATTGATGATGGTCAAATAAAATTTACAGGACAGATGTCTTCAGGCGCGCATCCATCTAGCAATGATATTAGTGTAGGACAAGCCGCAGCTCGACTTTGTTGCATCAATATTTTAACACAGGCCAAGGCGACATTAGGTTCACTAGATCGCATTGAGCGCTGCATTCGATTAGGTGGTTTTGTTTCCTGTCCCTCTGATTTTTATGATCACGCTCAAGTGGTAAATGGTGCCTCAGATTTAGTGAAAGAAATTTTTGGTGAAAACGGTCAACATTGCAGGGCTGCTGTTGGCTGCAGTAGTTTGCCACTGAATTCATTGGTTGAGGTTGAAGCTCTGTTTAAAATTCAGGTTGATTAATATTTTTACTCAAAACTTAATGAGATTTTTTTTGATGCATTTAGATCAAATTTCAGGTTATGCCCATCGAGGCCTTCATAACCCACTTTTTTCTGTTGTTGAAAATAGTTCAACAGCAATTCGTATGGCAGTTGAAACCGGCGTTGGTATTGAGATCGATATTCAAATGAGTGGTGATCGTGTGCCGATGGTCTTTCACGATGAAACTCTGTTTCGCCTCACTGGTGAAGACGGGCGTTTGTCTTTTATGAAAGCCGCAGAGTTAGAAAAAATTCCTTATTCGGTTGGATCAGATCATATCATCACTTTAGAAGAGTGCTTAAATTTGGTTGATTGTAAGGCCCCCCTTTTAATTGAAGTTAAAAGTCATTGGACCGAACTTCCTGAAATGGAAGAGGGTATAGTCGATGTCTTGAAATCTTATCATGGACCACATGGTCTTATGTCGTTTGACCCATCAATTATTCATCGCTTAAAGAGTTTAGGGTCTACTAGCCCAATGGGGTTGGTGACAGGACATTGTCCACCTAAAGACTGGCCCGGTATTACTGCACAACAACGACAAACTGGCACTATTCAGTTTGAAAAGGCACGTGAACTTGAGATTGAATTTATCGCACACGAAATTGGAGATATTCAAAATCCGTTTCTTACCAAACTTATTCACGATCTTGGTATACCGCTTATGAGCTGGACTATTAAATCTCAGTCCATGCTTCAAGCTGCAAAAGAAACAAATGCCATTCCTATATTTGAAACAGCTAATGATATTCGCTTAACTGACCTTTTAAATAATGAAAGATAAAACACTCGTATGACTGGCCCCATTGAAATTAGAACAGTACGTTCGATTGATGAAATCTATAAAGATGATTGGGATCGCTTAGCTAACCCCAAAAGTTTGCCATATGACCCTTTTCTCTCATTTGATTTTTTTGCTGCCCTTGAACATAGTGGCTCAGTTAGACCTGAGACTGGATGGGGACCTTTTCACCTTATTGCTACAGATGAAAATGGTGAGACTATCGGGATAATGCCCCTTTATTTAAAGGGACATAGCCGGGGTGAATATGTATTTGACCATGGCTGGGCGCGTGGCTTTGAGATGGCGGGGGGGCAATATTATCCTAAATTATTAAGTGCCGTTCCTTTTACACCAGTTACCGGGCGGCGTTTATTTGCTGTTGGTGAGCACTCACAGCAGATCAAAACACAGCTCATCAAGTATGCGGTTAAGCAAGGTGAATTACAGCATTTATCTTCGCTTCATATTAATTTTATCGAACCAGAGTTAGTTCCACTTTTAGAAGACGAACAATTTCTTATTCGATCGGATACTCAGTTTCACTGGGAGAATCAAAGTTTTGAAAGTTTTGATGGTTTTCTTGCTAGCCTGCAATCCCGCAAACGCAAAGCCATTAAGAAAGAGCGTAGGCTTGCTCTTATCAATGACCTGGAGGTGGAGTGGGTCACTGGTGTTGAGCTTCAGTCAAAACATTGGGATGCGTTTTATCAGTTTTATACCGATACGTTCGATCGTAAGTGGGGCACCCCTTATTTAACCCGTTCATTCTTTGATTTAATCAGTGAGACACTTAGTGATGCTATTGTTCTCATCTTTGCTAAACGCGGTGAGGACTATATTGCTGCTGCTCTTAATTTCAAGGGAAGAGACACTCTTTATGGTCGGTATTGGGGGGCAAAAGAGCATCATGACTTTTTACATTTTGAACTCTGCTATTATCAGGCAATTGA
>JAJFHW010000387.1 GCA_021775385.1 Hyphomicrobiales bacterium
TACAGAACCTGGTTAGCAACTCCATTAAATTTAACGACCGAGATATTCCAGCCATCTTCATTACAAATCAAGTACTGCCAAACAATATGATTGAGATCTCAGTTGCTGACGATGGCATTGGCATTGCCCCAAAATATGTAGAAAAAGTATTCAACGTCTTTTCAAGATTACATAATGAGGAAGCCTATAAAGGGACAGGAATTGGTCTTGCCATCTGTAAAAAAATCATTACAGACCATCATGGAACTATCTATATTGATAAGGAATATAGCCAAGGAACAAAGGTCATTATTACGTTACCGCTATCAATCTCTTCTGAAGACCTCAGTAGTTAAGCTAATGACAAACCACACTATTGAAAAAACGATTAATACTCCTTCTAAACCAATAGAGAAATCATCCCGATTTTCCATCCACTCTTGGGTTGATCAGAATTGGGATATATACTTTTAAAAACACCACATACGCCACCACCCATAGACTGATTGATAGAGCCATAACGCTTGTAAAAATTACTGGAAAGAAGGGAGCTACAACACGACTTACAGCTGACAAAAGCACCATCACAAAGCTAACTATGATTATTGTTTCTACCCGAAGTTCTCGCCCGGTATGACCAAGAGAGGCTCGTGACATAATGGCAAGCATGAAAACTCCGATTGAGCCAACTGAGAAGCAATGTAAATATAAATTGAATGGGACATCAGCAATGCCTTCTAATGCTTTTAGAAATAAAGCAAGGATCATCAGAAAATAAGCTAAATGCAAAACCCAAATAATTGGGCTATCCATTACCTTATGGAACCCCCATCGACTAAACCGAATTAAATGCACTACAAATGCTAGCAAAGCGATAATATAACTCAAAATGGAATGGGGCAAAGCCAGATCTATAATCGCCATTAAAACCAATAAGAAAAGAGCGGGCTTTTCAATTAGAGGCAATTTCCCGATTTTGTAAACGCTGTTTTTTTGCTTCAGATAATTACGTGTGAAATTGGGTATTATTCTGCCTCCAACAACAGACAGCGTTATCATGATAATATTTATTGCAAATAATGCTCCACTCCCAGATGGAAAAACACCTAATTCATTCATATCAAGAATAATCAAAAAATTAGCAAGGGCTAGAAACAGAAGGATACCGATAAATATATAATTTCGGTCATTCTTTGCTGAAATTAAAACATGACTTACATGAATTAATAGAGCTATTGGCAAAATCATATCTATGAATAATAAGCGGCCAATCAATGGGTTATCAAAAAACAAGAACAACCAGAATGCAACTCTCCCTCCTACCCAAAAACCTAGTAAAATTTTTAAATCTTTACCTGTTAATGCTGGTTTCTTTGTCCAGTTTGGTAGTGCCGATAATAAAAAACCACAGATGCCGGCGGTAACAAACCCAAACAACATTTCATGGGCGTGCCAGACTTGGAGGGGGATGCTTGGTTCTATAACCCCTTGCAGAAAAAGTAGCCAGGGGATAAGCGGCAAAATAGCATATGCGCCAGCTGCCAAAAAAAATGGCCTAAACCCATAAGAAAAAATAGAAAACTTTTCATCAATTTCACTAGAGCTTATAGCCATTAAATTACTCCCGCACTTTAGATAGATTAATGCAACCGGGAGTTAGAGA
Organism: Hyphomicrobiales bacterium; assembly: GCA_021775385.1. Classification (GTDB taxonomy): domain Bacteria; phylum Pseudomonadota; class Alphaproteobacteria; order Rhizobiales; family HXMU1428-3; genus HXMU1428-3. The sequence goes on from JAJFHW010000387.1 coordinate 1,643, forward strand.
ATAAACATCTACGATGTCTCCTGCATCTCGAACATAATCATCTTTTTTGAAAACTGCCCAGCAGTTAGAATTCAGGAGCGGGTGGGTTTTAAAGGATTCTTGTCCTTCAAGTATATCAACAAATAATTCAGCGTCATCCGTTACACTCAAATTTGATTTTGCGAAAAAATGATAATCATGATTCTTAATAACTTGATTTTTTAATTGTGCTTTTAAGGGAGCCTCACTTGGCAAGCCCTGGAGATTACGTAATAGCGGTAGCACAAAGAAACGAAAACCAACTGCTGCGGAAATAGGATTTCCAGGCAACCCAAAATAATGTTTATCATTAGGTAAACGCGCATAAAGTATCGGTTTACCTGGCCGAATTGCCACTTTATGAAAAATTACTTCTGCTCCTAACTCTCGCAATGCTCCAGGTATAAAATCATGTCGTCCAGCTGAGACACCGCCAGAAGAAATTAAGACATCTGTCTTATCTAATGCATTAAATATCGAAACTTTAAAATGATCTGCGTCATCAGCTAGAACACCTGCAAACTTTGTTTTTGCCAGTCCACTCTCATTTAAAGCTGATAATAAGTAAGGACCATTTGCATCTCTGATTTGCCCAGAACACAGATCAGTAAAACAATCTGTAACCACTTCATTTCCACTACTAAAAAGTGTGACTTTAGGCTTTGCAACAACATTGATCATTTTTTGACCAATTGCTGAAAGCGCCAGAATAGATGCAGAGTTTAGCTTGCTGCCTTTAGAGATTATTAGACTGCCTGATTTATAGTCTTCACCAGGCAGTCTAATATTCGCTTGCCCATTAATTGGGGCTCGAAAAGAGACAACTGACGGATGTTGGTTATCATCGGAATTTAGAATTTCCACTTTTTCAACAGGTACTACCGCATCATACCCTCTTGGGACACAAGCTCCTGTCATAATTTCCCAAACGCCTATTGGATTATAGGTCTTAGAAAACTCCTCACCCTCAGCACAGGCATCGCCAGCCATGGTTCGACCAACCACTTTTAATTCTATTATATTTGTAGAACTAGCATTCAACAACTTGGTAGAGCTGACAGCAAACCCATCTACAGCAGAATTTACAAAAGAGGGAATGAAAACTTCTGAAAAGACATCTTTGCTAGCGACATAGCCAAGGCAATCACGAATAGGCATTTTCAGGCTTGGAAGTTGCTTCTGCTCAAATATAATCCTTTGAGCGTCTTTAAAGGAAATCATTTTCCACTTAATCTCTCTCTACCATCAATAGAAGTCTACTTTTGATGAATTAAATAAACGCTCCAGATTGAAAAGAGACAATCCAGCATCAATTAATTACAGCATGATTGAAGTTGAGTGAATTTGATTGAGGTCAATTAAGCGATCTTAATTTCATCTTCGCTTAAAAACTGAGGATTGGGGCAGTCATTCGTATTATGACGAGGGCAATTTTCGGCAAGACTATGGTCACAGAATTCACAAAGCGCTTTTTCATGAGGCAAAATGATCAAGTCATTTTCGATAATAAACCCTTTTTGCTTTAATCGTTTCAAAGCACGAGAGAACGTCTCTCGCTTCATATTTAAATATGAAGCGATGGTTGTTTTATCATATGGAAGCTGTAAATGTTTTGTATGATTTTCCTGATCTAAAGCTACTTTTAATAAAAACCATCCAATTCTTTCATCTACAGTTTTTAATCGTGCTATCTCAATTTGGCGAATTAAGTTTTGCGAGCGATAGCACATACTCGATAAAAGATTTACGGCGAGAATATTATTTTTCTTAACCTGCTCACGAATAACTGGTGCTGGTAATGATAAGATCGTTGCATCTTCAGAAACTTGAGCACTAATAGGAAATTTCAAGTTAAGATACACTGCTGTTTCCATGATGGTGTCTCCTGAACTTAGCATTTGTAAAATAGCTTCTTCACCACTGCTTGTTCCCTTGAAGATTTTAATCCACCCTTTGAGAATGATATAAAGTCGGTTGGCTTGTTCACCTTCTAAGAATAGCAGCTTCCCTTTATTAAATTCACGAACCTGGGCGTGTTGAAAAAGGGATTGAAGAGACGTTCTGGAAAGACCGGAAAATATTTGTAAGGTGTCTATCAGTAAAACATGTTTTGCAAAAAGATTATTGGAGTATGACATTGCGTTTTGGATGATGTCATTTTGTTCTAATTCATTTCTTTTGTTCGCAATACTCCCAACTTCTTGAGAGACTGCACTTAATTCAGTTGGATTTTCATCTCCTTCAAGAGTATCTATAAGTTCATTTAAAATTGTTTGTAAGGAATTTATTTTTTCAGAAATTAAATCAAACCAAGCTTCAGGAGTTAACTCGTATAAATGAGGTGATTGTGGTGATTGCCTTAAAACGTCGTGAAGATGATCAAGTTTCTGACAAGCTTCGTTTTCTAAAACTTCTCCGACTATTTTTCCTTGTTTTTCATTTGCCACAGCTAAAAAGGTATTTTGATAATTATTTTGTTCCGAAAGCAAGAAAAGTAAGCGCTCAACAAATTCTACATTTTGAAAACTGTAAGCGGTGAACCCTCTCACTCCAATAGCCCGCTCCAAACCAATACGTTCTTTCCATTGAAGGAATGCATTTAGCGCGCTAACAAATGCAGGCTTTACTTCCTCTATGTTTAGAGCAATTTCAATACAACTGTTTAGCAAAGGACATATGAGTTGGTGTGAATAGAAATTTAAGGCAGCTGAAACATTAAGATCTAGATTTACAATATTTTTTCTGACCAAGGTCAGTTCTTCTCTTTTATCTAAAATCACTTTTAGTTTTTTTAAATTCGGGTCTTTTAACAACCCACTAACGGCCCAACTTTCAAGACTGTTTCCAAAGACTTCAAACATTTTATCTGTTTTTAAAAATTGCAACTCTATACGCTTAGAAAATAGTTTACCTTCACTGCAAAGAAGCATGGCACTGCATCCACGTTCTCTTTGCAGTTGATGAATTACATCTCCTAAAATATAAAGTGCTTCTTTCATAAACAGACCTTTTCTTATACATGAAAAAAAATGAGTTAGGCCTAAAAGAAAAACCAAGTTCTTTCAGTATAGGTTAGATAAGAGATCGATACAATATGAAGAAGCAAACCATCAATTTTTGACGAGAACAATTAAACTGCCTGAGAAAATGAAACCTTTCCTTCAGATAAGTAGCTATCGAACTTTGAGGCAATCTTTCTCAATTGATGGTGTCCTCGATTATTCAATGTTAGATGCTCATCCACGTAACTTACAATACCGTTTTGAATATAGGGCAAAAGGCTCTTAATTTCTGGTGCAAATTCATTTGAACAAACTTTTGTTTTAAATCCACACATTACAGACATTATGATTTTACGCCTTTTAATGTCATTGATTGAGAGCTCCACACCGCGCACGACTGGTAGGCTACCGTTCTTAATTGAAGCCGCGTAACTTCTATAATCAGAGGTGTTTTGTAAATATGCTGTTGGTAATGTAGATATTGATGACACTCCAAGGCCTAATAAGGCATCAGCTCTATCAATTGTATATCCTTGAAAATTTCGTTGTAAACTCTGCTCTTTTTGTGCGATAGCCAAGCTGTCGTCCGGTTTTACGAAATGATCAAGACCAATAGAAACGTACCCATTCGAGATTAAATACTCGTGGGCGAAATCAAACATCTCCATTCTCAAATCAGGACCAGGCAGGGCTTTAGCGGGTATTAGTTCTTGATGTTTTTTCATCCAAGGCACATGGGCATAGCCGAAGAGTGATATCCGATTTGGATCTAACTTTATTGTATTATCAATCGTCTCTTTTATGGTTTCCAAGTTTTGAAATGGTAGCCCATAAATCAAATCAAAATTGATTTCATTTATTTTGGCCTCACGTAAGTGCTCAACAACATTCTTCACTTGCTCATAAGATTGGTGGCGGTTAATTGCCTTCTGGACCTTTTCATCAAAGTCCTGCACGCCAATACTAGCTCGATTTACACCGCTTTTTGCATAAGCTAACACTTTTTCTCTATTTACGGTTCGAGGGTCCAGTTCAATTGCAATTTCAGCTTCATCTAGAACTTTAAAATTCGACCTAACAGTATTCATAAATTTTAAGAAATCTGGCGCTTCAATAACCGTGGGTGAGCCCCCACCCAAGTGCATATATTTTACGCGCTTCGCTCCAGACATTTTTGCCACCATTGCGATTTCCTGGTGCAACAATTCCAAATAGTTTTCAATGGGCTTATAACCATTTACAATTTTTGTATGACATCCGCAAAACCAACATAGTTTACGACAAAAAGGAATATGAAAATACAAAGATAAGATATCTTTTTCTTCTAATTTACACAGTAAATTTTGATATGTTTCACCATCAACCCCGCTATGAAAATTAGGTGCTGTAGGGTAGCTTGTATATCTCGGAATTTGTTCCATAAAAATGCTCTCATAATTGCCAGATTATTCTATAACAGCAAAATATTTTATTATATTTGACCTAAATCACATTCTTCAACTCAGATCCTGAAATGCTATGAGCAGCCAAATGGATTTAATCGGAGTTGGAGCAATGACAATAAGAGCTGTTACAAAAAATGACCAAATACAGGCTTTAGCTAATAGCACACTGGCATTTACAGTGTGCTTTGCTGTTTGGACAATTTTTTCAATCATCGGCATTCGTATTAAAACTGAGTTAGGCCTTAACGATACTCAATTTGGCATACTCGTCGCTACTCCAATTTTAACAGGATCACTTAGCCGGATATTCCTTGGAGTTTGGGCTGACCAATATGGTGGCCGTATCATCTTCACCATACAAATGCTGGCTACAGCCGTTGCTACATTTCTCCTTACTATGGTGACGACTTACCCAATGTTTTTAATTGCCGCTTTAGGAGTGGGACTAGCTGGGGGTAGTTTTGCTGTTGGGGTTCAGTATGTTTCAACATGGTATTCTAAAGAGACACAGGGCACTGCACTTGGTATTTTTGGAGCTGGTAATGTTGGTGCAGCTGTTACTAACTTTGGCGCACCTCTCTTATTGGTAGCTATGGGGAATGAATGGCAAGCCGTTGCTCAAATTTACGCTATTGTTATTGCAGTAACTGCAGTTTTGTTTTTCCTTTTCACTAAAGATGACCCAGCGCTAGCCGAACGTAGAGCAAAGGGCATTGAGCACGTTCCTTTTTTAAAACAACTGGAACCACTTAAGCAGCTGCAAGTCTGGCGCTTTTCTCTTTATTACTTTTTTGTCTTTGGTGCCTTTGTTGCCTTGGCTCTTTGGTTGCCGCGCTATTATGTTGGCGCTTATGGACTAGAACTACAAACAGCGGGCTTATTAGCAGCATGCTACGCCATGCCAGGCAGTATTTTCAGAGCCCTTGGTGGTTGGATGTCAGATAAATTTGGTGCCCGGTCAATCATGTACTGGACTTTCTTCGTCTGCGCGGCCTGTACTTTTATTATGTCCTACCCAGCCACTGATTATAAAGTCGCTGGCATCAATGGAGACATTGATTTTAATCTCACCATCCCCTTATGGATGTTTGTCTCCCTTACAGTTGTGCTTGGTTTCTTTATGTCTCTTGGTAAAGCCGCTGTTTATAAACACATCCCCGTTTACTACCCAAATCATGTTGGCTCTGTTGGCGGCATTGTTGGGCTGGTTGGCGGACTTGGTGGTTTCTTTTTGCCGATTTCATTTGGCATCATGAATGACCTTGTTGGTGTGTGGACCAGTTGCTTCATGCTTTTAACAATCATCATCACCATAGCTTTGGTCTGGATGCATATCTCCATACAAATTCAAGAACGTGAAAAACACCCTGAATTGCGCGGCCCGAAATATTTGCCTGAACTTGTCAGTGATGAGGACAGCATCATGAGTTTTCTTGAAGCGCAAGCTCTACAACAAAAAAGCGAATTGTTAGCTCAGGAAAGTCAGCAAATGCTGCACCGGTCTGAAACTCTGAAAAGACAAAGTGATGATCTTCTCAAACAAAGTGAAGAATTAAAACCTGTTTAACCATCAATCAAAGAAAGGTGGAAACATAGTTATGGCAAAAGACTTACAAAATTGGAACCCTGAAGATGAGCAACAATGGAGCTCATCTGGTAAAAGCATAGCCAATCGTAATTTATGGATCTCTATCCCTAGTTTATTATGTGGCTTTGCTGTTTGGTTATTCTGGGGCATCATCACAGTTCAAATGCTGAACCTTGGTTTCCCGTTTAGCAAACCAGAGCTTTTCACATTAATGGCGATCGCCGGTTTATCTGGTGCGACCCTTCGTATACCCAGTTCCTTCTTCATTCGGTTGGCTGGTGGTAGAAATACAATTTTTTTCACGACTTCATTGCTCATCCTTCCTGCACTAGGCACTGGTATAGCACTGCAAAACCCGGATGCTCCATTGTGGCACTTTCAGCTACTTGCCCTCTTATCTGGTTTTGGGGGAGGTAACTTTGCTTCCTCAATGTCAAACATTAGTTTCTTTTTTCCCAAAAAGGTTCAAGGATATTCGCTTGGAATGAATGCTGGCTTGGGGAATTTTGGTGTCACAACCATGCAAATTGTGGTTCCTCTGGTTATGACAACGGCACTTTTTGCCGGTGATGCCATGCTACTCAAAAATACTAGCGGAACATTAATTGGTAAAATTCCAATTGGGACAGAAACCTTTATTCAAAATGCCGGCTACATTTGGTTATGTTTTTTAATTCCACTTTCCATCGCTTCCTGGATAGGGATGAATAACATCGTTGATGAACACGTCTCGCCTAACATAGGTGGCACATTAAATGCATTTTTCAAAATCATCATTATGTTAACACTTGGTCTTACTATCGCGGCAGGTGGCTTATATTTAATGCTGCCGGCAAGTGCTAATGGTTCTGGGCTTAATATTGATAAATTGATCATTCTACCACTTGTTGTCGCGGTCACGGTATTTGCGCTTAAAATTCTACCGCTTGGAAAAGATTATAAAGATGGGCTCGCCCGCCAATATAAGATTTTTGATAATAAACACACCTGGGCAATGACTGTTATTTATACAATGACCTTTGGATCTTTTATTGGCTATTCAGCTGCACTGGCTCTTTCCATTAAAGTTATCTTTGGGTTTCAGCATCTTATGGTCGACGGTGTTTTAACTCATAACACAGCAAATGCAAATGGACCGTCAGCGCTCATGTATGCCTGGATGGGACCCTTTATTGGGGCTCTTATTCGCCCTATTGGTGGGATGATTGCCGATAAAATTGGCGGTGCGAAAGTTACTCAAATCATTTCAATTATTATGGTCGCCAGTGCCCTGGGTGTTGCTTACTACATGAAGCAAGCTTATGCCTCTGCGACACCAGAGCAATATTTTTGGCCTTTCCTAATTTTATTCCTCATCTTGTTTGCCGCCACTGGTATTGGCAACGGCTCAACGTTTAGAACCATTGCTATGGTTTTTGATAAGGAACAAGCAGGCCCAGTGCTTGGTTGGACATCTGCTATCGCTGCTTATGGAGCTTTCTATATCCCTAAGGTCCTTGGAGAGAATATCAAAGCTGCAACACCTGAATATGCCCTTTACGGTTTTGCCGCCTTTTACACCATCTGCATTGTCATTAATTGGTGGTTCTACCTTCGTAAAAACGCATATGTACAAAATCCATAAATTGAGAGAAATATCATGAGCCATATTTTAGATAAATTGACTTTCTTTACTCATAAGGCACCTGAAACCTTCTCTGAAGGTCATGGTGTTACAACAGATGAAAACCGCGAATGGGAACATGCTTACAGAAATCGTTGGTCCCATGACAAGGTGGTACGTTCGACCCACGGTGTGAATTGCACGGGGTCATGTAGTTGGAAAATCTATGTTAAAAACGGTCTTGTCACTTGGGAAACCCAGCAAACTGATTACCCGCGTACGCGCCCTGATTTGCCCAATCACGAACCACGCGGTTGTGCGAGAGGGGCAAGCTTCAGTTGGTACCTCTACAGCTCAGCTCGATTAAAATACCCAATGATCCGCTCTAAGCTATTAAAAAGTTGGCGTGCTACAAAACTTATTCATAAAGACCCGGTTGATGCCTGGGCTTCTCTTATGAGTGATCAAGAATTGACAACAGAGTATAAGCAAGCTCGCGGTCTTGGCGGTATGGTTCGAACCAGCTGGGAAGAAGCCAACGAGATAATCGCCGCTTCAAATGTCTATACGGCTAAAACCTATGGACCAGATCGTATTATTGGTTTTTCTCCAATTCCTGCTATGTCCATGATTTCATATGCTGCTGGTAGCCGTTACCTATCACTAATTGGCGGAACTTGTATGAGCTTTTACGATTGGTATTGCGACCTGCCACCCGCCTCACCTCAGGTATGGGGCGAGCAGACGGATGTTCCTGAAAGTGCTGATTGGTATAACTCGTCATATATTATTGCTTGGGGATCTAATGTCCCCCAGACAAGAACCCCTGATGCTCATTTCTTTACAGAGGCTAGATATAACGGCACAAAAACAGTTGCCGTTACGCCTGACTATAGCGAGGTTGCAAAGTTATCAGATAGCTGGATGCCAGTGCGGCAGGGAACTGACAGTGCCATGGCTATGGCCATGGGACATGTCATTCTGAAAGAATTTCATTTGGCAGGAAAAAGTGAATATTTTGATGATTATTGCCGGATGTACACTGACATGCCGTTCCTCGTCATGCTTGATGAGAAAGACGGATATTATGTCCCTGGTCGCACCTTACGGGCATCTGATTTTGAGAACAATCTAGGTGAAGAAAAAAACACTGACTGGAAACCAGTTATCTACGATGCCAACACCAACCAAGTTGTCGTGCCAAACGGGACGGTTGGCTCACGCTGGGATGAAAACGGCAAATGGAATATGGAAACCAAGAACGTTGCAGATGGCTCAGAAATCTGGCCTGAAGTTTCCCTCTTAAACACTAAGGATGAAGTGGTCTCTGCTGGTTTTCCTTATTTTGGCAACCTTGAAAATGATCAACCTATTTTTGCCCATACTGAACATGACAGCGTACAACAGCGCAACATTCCAGCGCGGCGCATAACTCTAGGCGATAACAAAGAAGTTCTTGTTGCAACTGTCTTTGATCTTCTTATTGCTAACTATGGTATCGACAGAGGTTTAGGTGGTGGAAACGTGGCAACATCTCTAGAAGATGATGTTCCCTACACCCCTGCCTGGCAAGAAAAAATCACAGGCGTTCCTGCTGAACAAGTTACACGAATAGCCCGTGAATTTGCAGACAATGCTGATAAAACCCGTGGACGTTCCATGGTGATTTTGGGAGCTGCCATTAATCACTGGTATCATATGGATATGATCTATCGTGGCATTATTAACATGCTCATGATGTGCGGTTGTATTGGTAAATCTGGTGGGGGCTGGGCTCACTATGTCGGCCAGGAAAAACTGCGCCCTCAAACCGGATGGCAACCTTTGGCTTTTGCTCTTGATTGGCACCGTCCGCCACGCCACATGAATTCCACCAGCTTTTTCTACAATCATTCGAACCAATGGCGTTATGAAAAGCTTGAGGTCGACGAAATACTTTCCCCCTTAGCAGATAAAGAAAAATGGAAAGACTATTCTCTCATCGATTGCAATGTCAGGTCTGAGCGTATGGGTTGGTTGCCATCGGCACCTCAACTGGAAGAAAACCCATTAGAGTTATCTAAGCAGGCAAAAACTGCTGGTAAAGATCCTAAAGACTATATCGTCGATAAATTAAAAGATGGATCATTACGCATGTCGTGCGAAGATCCTGATAATCCTAAAAACTTCCCACGTAATATGTTTATCTGGCGTTCAAATATTTTAGGCTCATCTGGCAAGGGGCATGAATATATGCTCAAGCATCTTCTTGGTACTACCAACGGTGTGCTGGGCAAAGATCTTGGAGAGCTTGGAGGCCCGAAACCTAAAGAAGTAGAATGGCATGAAGAAGCGCCAGAGGGTAAGTTAGACCTTGTTGTCACTTTAGATTTCAGAATGTCGACCACTTGCATGTATTCCGACATCGTTCTTCCTTCAGCTACCTGGTATGAAAAAAACGACCTGAATACATCTGACATGCATCCCTTTATCCACCCTCTTTCAAGGGCGGTAGATCCGGCTTGGGAATCTCGTAGTGATTGGAATATTTACAAAGGAATTGCTGAAAAATTTTCTGAACTTTGCGTTGGTCATTTAGGAACTGAGACTGATGTTGTTGCTCTTCCTATATTGCATGACACTCCTGCTGAACTTGCTCAAGGTATTGATGTAAAGGAATGGAAATCTGGTGAATGCGAAGCAATTCCTGGCAAAACAATGCCGAACTACATTTCTGTTGAGAGAGATTACCCCAACACTTACAAGAAGTTCACGGCTTTAGGCCCTCTCATGACGAAAATCGGCAATGGTGGCAAAGGAATTTCCTGGAATACAGAAGACGAAGTTAGCTTTTTAGGCCAGCTAAACCATACGGTAACACAAGAAGGTGTCTCTAATGGCTTGCCTTGCATTGATACTGATATTGATGCAGCTGAAGTTGTCCTCTCTCTTGCTCCTGAGACCAATGGACAAGTTGCTGTTAAGGCCTGGCAAGCTTTGGGTAATTTCACTGGCCGTGACCATACTCATTTAGCGAAACCAAAAGAAGATGAGAAAATTCGCTTCAGAGACATTCAAGCACAGCCCAGAAAAATCATCTCTTCCCCCACATGGAGTGGTCTTGAAGATGAGCATGTTAGTTATAATGCCGGTTACACAAATGTGCACGAACTTATCCCATGGCGCACTTTAACTGGCCGCCAACAATTCTATCAGGATCATGCATGGATGCGAGATTTTGGCGAAGGGCTTTGTGTCTATAAACCACCTATTAACACCAAAACAATAGCGCCAGTTATTGACGAGTTTGGTAAAGGGCGCAAACAAGTAGTCCTCAATTGGATTACACCTCACCAAAAATGGGGCATTCACAGCACCTACTCTGAGAACCTGTTGATGCTAACACTTAGCCGGGGTGGTCCTGTGGTTTGGATTAGTGAGATTGACGCTAAAAAAATCGATGTGAAGGACAATGACTGGATTGAACTTTACAACACCAATGGTGCTATTTCAGCGCGAGCTATTGTTTCCCAGCGCGTTCCTGAAGGAATGAGCATGATGTATCACGCGCAGGAAAAAATCATCAACACACCTGGAGCTGAAACAACAGGTAACAGAGGTGGTATTCATAACTCTGTCACTCGGGCTGTGGTGAAACCAACACATATGATTGGTGGATACGCACAGCTTTCTTACGGTTTTAATTATTATGGAACTGTTGGTTCGAACCGAGATGAGTTTGTGATTGTTAGAAAAGTAGAAAAATTGGATTGGTTAGAAAATCCAGATGAGAATCTTGACCATGAGGAGATTGCATAATGAAAATCCGTGCTCAAATTGGAAAGGTTCTTAACCTGGATAAATGCATTGGCTGTCATACCTGTTCTGTTACCTGCAAAAATGTTTGGACATCGCGCCAGGGGGTTGAGTATGCCTGGTTTAACAATGTTGAGTCAAAACCTGGTGTTGGTTACCCTCGCAAATGGGAAGATCAAAAGGTCTGGAATGGGGGCTGGGAGCGCAAATCAAACGGCAGCCTTACTCCAAAAATGGGTGGAAAATTCAGACTATTAGCCAAAATTTTTGCTAATCCTGACCTACCTGAAATTGATGATTATTACGAGCCATTTACTTTCGAATATGAACGGTTGCAAAAAGCCCCTTTATCGAAAGCTATGCCAACGGCCAGAGCTCACTCAGCAATAACTGGCAAGAAAATGGAAAAACCTGAATGGGGACTAAACTGGGAAGAAATCCTTGGTGGCGAGTTTTCAGAGCGCAGTGAAGATTATAATTTTGAGAGCATTCAAAAAGAACTTTACGGAGAATTTGAAAATACATTCATGATGTATCTTCCGCGCCTTTGTGAGCATTGCCTCAACCCAACTTGTGTTGCGGCTTGCCCAAGCGGGGCTATCTACAAGCGCGAAGAAGATGGTATTGTGCTTATCGACCAAGACAAGTGCCGCGGTTGGCGTATGTGTGTTTCCGGATGTCCTTACAAGAAAATCTATTATAACTGGCAATCAGGCAAATCGGAAAAATGCACATTTTGTTACCCTCGTATTGAAGCTGGTGACCCAACGGTTTGCTCAGAGACCTGTGTTGGCCGTATTCGCTATTTAGGCGTTATGCTTTATGATGCAGATAGAATTAAAGAAGCGGCCAGCATTGAAGCCCCTGAAGATCTGTATCAGGCACAACTAGATATTTTTCTTGACCCTCATGACCCTGAAATTATTGCTCAGGCAAGAAAAGATGGTGTTCCTGAGAGTTGGATTGAAGGTGCACAAAATTCTCCAGTTTATAAAATGGCGATGGATTGGAAAGTTGCCTTTCCACTGCATCCTGAGTACCGCACGCTTCCAATGGTTTGGTATATCCCGCCATTATCACCTATTCAGAACGCAGCTGAAAAGGGGCAAATTGATATGGCCGGGGTTATTCCTGATGTCCACAAATTACGCATTCCTGTGAAATATTTGGCCAATCTCTTGACTGCGGGCAAAGAAGAGCCAGTGGTTCATGCTTTAGAGCGAATGATCGCAATGCGTGAATTCAAGCGCGGTCAAAACGTAGATGGTGAAAGCAACATAGATCTTCTCTCACAAGTTGGTCTGGATGAAAAGACTGTCAATGATATGTACCGCATCATGGCGTTAGCGAGCTATGAAGATCGCTTTGTTATACCGACAAACCACAAGGAATATGCAGGGGAAACACCATTTGACAATGAAATCCCGTTCGACACTCGGTCTGCTTGTGGATTTAGTTTTGGTAATGGCTGCTCTGGTGGGACAAGCAAACCAAACCTATTTGGAGCTAAAACTCATCAAAACACAATGAGTGGCAGAATACATGAACCCGGCTCAAAAGGAGATCGCTCATGAAGACGTTTAAAATATTAGGGCTGTTACTAACTTATCCTGAAGGGTCAATCCTAAAGGCGCATAAAGAATTGTTAGACATCATAAAAAACGAAGATATTTTACCACCAGCTGCACTTAAAAAAATAGACCATTTTATCACCGCTCAGAACAATAAAGATCTTTTAGAAATTCAAGAAGACTATGTCGATCTTTTTGATCGTGGACGTGCTTATTGTCTTCATCTTTTTGAACATATTCATGGCGAGTCTCGTGACAGAGGCCAGGCTATGGTTGACCTAATAGAAACGTACAAAACGAAGGGTGTTTATATCGATAATAATGAGCTCCCTGATTATCTTCCTTTATTCATGGAGTATCTTTCTCATTGTTCATTTCAAGAAGCTAGTGAACTTCTTGGGGATGCTATTGATGTCATTGCTACGATTGGTAAGAAGCTAGAAAAACGCGGCTCAATCTACGCTGATGTTTTTTCTGCTATTGAAGCTCTCTCCTCTGTTAAACCAGATAAAACTAAAATTGCTCAAGCTATCGCTGAAGCACCAAAAGACCCTGAAACACTAGAAGAGCTTGATGAAGAATGGAAAGAAGCAGAAGCCTTCAGTGGTGACCCTGTTGCCGATTGTAATAGTTGCAACGCCTTTCCCAATGCAACTGAAGCCTTAGACAAACAAATAGGAGGAGCTTAAAATGGCGTTAGATTATATTCATCAATTTTTATTCGGATATTATCCTTATATTTGCTTAGCTGTTTTTGTTATAGGAAGCGCTCTTCGATACGATAGAGATCAATATTCCTGGAAGGCTGATTCAAGTCAGCTTTTGCGAAAAAAAGGCATGGGGCTTGGAAGCAACTTATTCCACATAGGTATTATCCTGCTGTTTTTTGGTCATTTAGTTGGTCTTTTAACACCACATGAAGTTTATCATCATTTCATGACTGTTGAGAGCAAACAAATTATGGCCATGGTTGCTGGTGGAATTTTTGGCACCATCTGTTTCATAGGAATGACCATTCTACTAAAACGCCGTTTATTCGATGATCGTATTCGTTCAACAAGTAAACCTTCGGATATTATGATTTTAATCCTTCTTTATGTTCAATTGATTTTGGGTTTAATTACACTACCCTTCTCAGCCCAACACCTCGACGGTAGTTCAATGGTTGCTCTCGCAAATTGGGCGCAACATATTGTGACTTTCCGATCTGGTGCTGCTGACTTCATCGTCAATGAAGCTCTTGTTTTCAAGCTTCATCTGATTTTAGGAACAACCATCTTCCTGATTTTTCCGTTCACTCGCCTGGTGCATATTTTCAGTGGTGTTTCAGCGCCTTTGAAATATTTACTCCGCTCTGGCTATCAAATTGTACGAAAGAGAGGTTAGCTCCATGCCAATTATAATAAATGATATTGAAATTACAGATGATGAAGTACACGCAGAGATGCAACATCATCCGGCGGGGGGTGTTGATGAGGCTCGTCACAGAGCGGCACGAGCTCTGGTTGTGAGAAAAATTTTATTGCTGGAAGCTGTGAATTCTAAATTATTAGTATCAGCTGAGAATTGTTCTCCTCTTGAGGAAGAACAAGCAATTGACGCTTTACTTCAAAGCAACATCTCAGCGCCCGTTGCTGATGACACCAGTTGCTCTCGATATTATGAACAAAACAAAGAACGGTTTATCGACAAGAAAACCAACAAGCCCTTACCTTTTTCATTGGTACAACAATATATCCATGACTACCTACAAACAAGATCTCTTCAAACCGGCATCAGCCATTACATAAAAGTATTAGCAGGCAAAGCTAACATTCATGGATTTGACTTAGAGGGAGCAGACAGCCCACTTGTGCAATAAATATTCTTGTCCAAACGGAGTTAAAAAACTGATTTGTTTTTAATTTGCGTTGATTGATCCTCAGAGTTGATTGGCCTGCCTGCTGCGTACCAATAACCGCCTCCCATTAAAACGACACCTGAAAGCGTGTTTCCTATGGTTACCCAGAATAAGTTATAACTTGCTCCTAAAAAACTAATATTTCCTGGGTGATCTGATAGTAATGCGAGAGAAAAGACAGTCATATTTGCAACGCTATGTTCAAACCCTGAGGCGATGAACGCATAAAGGCACCAAAAAATTATAATACATTTGGTTGTATCACTTTTTGTTCTAGCAGCGCCCCAAATTGCAAGACAGACTAGCCAGTTGCACAAAATACCGCGCGCAAGCAACTCTGTTGGGGTCCCTGACATTTTTTTGTAAGCGATTTGATGCAACAGATCTTGTCCTCCTTCTTGAAGTACTACACCGCCTCCGCCTGTGATAAATAATAGCGCAAGACCTAAGGATCCAACAAGATTTCCAGCCCAAGTTGTGGCCCAGATTTTTATGCCATCAATTGTATTACATGCCTTTGTTAATCTACCTATTGAGGCATACATCGTATGACCTGTAAAAAGGTCGGCTCCAGCAAAAACAATTAAAATTAGTGCAATACCGAAACTTGCCCCCATAACAATATTACGTAGTGAAGGGTCAACAACCTGCCCAACGGAAAAGATGAGCAAGATCCCTATACCCACATAGGCTCCGGCCATTAGGCTAGATATAAAGAAACCCCATGGATTGTTTTGTAAATTATCCACTTTTTCTTTTGAGAGTTCAGAGAAATACCGCACAGTTTCACCGATCGTCATAGGCTAACCCCTTAAAACTTTGAACTGTTCTTTTTTTTATTTTTTGACTTAAAAATAAGGGAGC
>JAJFHW010000388.1 GCA_021775385.1 Hyphomicrobiales bacterium
GATAGTGCTTTTATCTTTGGGAGCTTCGTGGAGAGTACTGAGCGAAAAACGTAGGCCGAATGGCCGGCAGCGCTTAGCGCTGCACCGCGGAGGGCGGCCACTTTGTGGCCATTGCCCGTGAGAGAAAACAGACAGGCTAGCCTGTTAATTTACATCCAGTTTTTGCCACTTATTCTTCAATCTAAAAGGCAAACCGGAGAGGAAGGTTTTTATGTAGCGTTGGTGTTGGTATTCGCCGTTGAGGGATACTCTTGGCAATGCCGTCATGTGGTCTTTGTGCTCTTCATAGAGCACGGCTTTTCTTGTGGTTACGGCTGTTTTGAAGTTGAACTGTTTTACTAGCTCAAAGTCTCTGCTATTCGCCGCACAATTGCTGCCGTAGGGAAATGAAAAATGGGTGGCGCGTTCGCCAAGTTCTTTTTCCATGATCTCCATGCCGGTTTGGATTTGCTCATTAGCTTCTTCTTCGCTTAATCTTGCGATTGCGAAGTGAGATTTTGTGTGAGCTGCTAGTGTGATCAGCGGTTCTTTATTCAGCTCGCGCAATTCTTCCCATGTCATCACGAGCTCTTTGCTCAGCGCGTCTATGTCATAGTCATGCGCCTTTGCCAGTTCACGGATGATTGTGCGTTGCTCATGCTGATTGCTTTTTCGCATCGGCCAATAGATTTTGTCGAATGCTCTGTATTTTTGCTCGGTGGTGATGGTCTCTAGCACTTCGCCTTTATTATATGGATTTTGGATCGAGCTTGAGTTTTTGATGATGTCTTCTAATGCAAACCACCAGAGCTCGCCTTGATGATTGCTATAATCCGAGACGATATAAATCGCTAGAGGCACGTTATATTTTTTCAAAACCGGCAAGGCGATGTCGCGATTGTCTTTATAACCATCATCTGCCGTGAAAACGGCGTATGGTTTTTTGGATGTATTCTTGTTCTTTTGGCGTTCATAAAGCTCATCTAGCGAGATGATTTCATAGCCTTCAGCCAAAACTGTTTGGATCGTAGTTTCTAAAAACTCTGGTGTGATTTTTAGAATTGAGTTTGGTGAAAAATCTTCCACTCGATCATTATTGATTTGGTGCAGAGTGAAGATGATGCCTTCGCCGCGGGTGACGGGTGCAAAGAGCTTATAAAGCCCACTGTAATAGAGGGCGTTTAACGCAGCTTTATATAAAACTAGAACTATATTTGCCATACTACTTGCGTCAAACTACTTACGTCAATTGATCACTCAAGCTCTTTAACTAACTTATCTCTTTGTCATTTAAAGAGTTTTTTCTTGAAAATTTTGGAACTTAAAGCGGGTGCTTCAAGTTTTTTGTTTATTCTAATCATCAACGATAGCATTGCAATCTTAATATTCTGTGAGAATTTAGCTGAAATTTTTACTTCCTTGAGATGAACTATGCCTCTGTTTCAGATTCTATTGCTAAAGTGCCTTCTTTTCTTATTGTTTTTCTTTCTGCATTTTCTTCTTCTGCAGCACTTTCAGCGTCTTCTGCTTCTAAAATTACCGCTCTTAGAATAACAAGGGCCATAGAAACAAGGAACATAGCCGCGAAGATCAAGAGGCTATATGAGAATGGTCTTGGGAAATACGGCAAGCTTGGAATATGCGCTTTTGAAACGATCGTTGCGTAAGCTGGTGCGATGGCGCTGTCTTTTCTTGCTTGCGCATCACGGAAGCGGGCAAGATATGTGTTTAACAGGTCTCTGTTTGTGCGTGCTTCACGCTCTAAAGCTCTTAGTTGGATTTCGTCGCCATCTGTTTGGGTGGATTGGTTTTTCAAATCGTTTAGGCTTTTAACAAGAGATTGTTCTCTGGCTCTGGCGATTTTTGCATCATTTTCCATTGTGCGGACAATGCGGCGCATTTCTGATCTGATTTGGAAGTTAACACCGCGCAATTCTGAGCGCACCTGAATGAGACGCGGATGAGATGCGAGCAATGTTGCGCCAAGTTCGGCTAAAGAGCGCTGGATACGGCTTTTTTGCTCGAACAAACGCTGGATTTGCTGAGAGCGCATTGTCTCTGTGGCGTTGGCGACTTCGCCATCACGCTCTAACATTTCACGGATTAATTTGGCGCGAATTTCTGAATCTGCTCTGCGTTCTCTGGCTGCGATAATTCGGCTGTTTAACTCTGTGAGTTGCTGTCTATCAAGGGTGACATTTGAACTGCTGGATTTGAAAATGCCTTTTTTAGCGCGATATTCTGCGACAGCGGCTTCTGATGCTTTTACTTCTTTTTTAAAATCATCAATCAGGCGGGCAAGGCGAATGCTGTCATCCTGGCTTTGCAGGACTTTTTCAGAACGTTGCCATTCTATATAGGCTTTTGCTAAGCCGTTGGCGATGGCTTCTGTTTCTTTAGGGTCTGAGCTGTGATAGCGAATGCCGATCACTCTTGATTCTGCCAACGGCACAACCTGGATGTCTGTGCTGATCATGTCGATGGCGATTTCGCGTTTAACCGCATCGCTCATATCTTCATAATTAGGAAGGCTCGGGTTTTTCAGTTTTGATAAAATGCCGCTTGTTTTAGACTTTATGCCTTCTAGGAATTCTTCATTTTTTAAAAAGCCATATTCATCTATGACTTTGGCAAGAATATCTCGTGACTGGATAACCTGGATTTGACTAAAGATGGATGCTTTATCAACTAAGGTGGTTTCAGGGTTTCTGCCGGCAACTGGATTTTGGTAACTTGCTACAGGGGCCACCAACACTCTTGCTTCTGAAACATAGAGCGGTTTCATAGAACTCATTAGAAAGAATGTACCAAGGGCACAAAGCAAACTGAGCAAAACCATTTTCATCCATGACTTTTTAACGGCGCCCGTGAGACTACTAATACTAAGTTCGTTTGCGTTTGACATTTTTATTTCCGTTCTACCTAATCGCTGATGATTACATCTATAATGGTTTGTTCACCAAAGCATGAAATCTCTTAACCTTAATTAGCTTACCAATGGTTACATATCAGTATAAAAGCCCAGAAAAATTTATATTCGTATAATTTTAGAACAATATTAGATAAATTTTAACTATGTTGCTCCATCTTTACCCTTAAGTTTAATTGTATTTGTATGGGTTAGTAGCGTTATGAGTGTATTTAGGTTTTGCCTATTGATCTCTTTTATGGCCATTTTTTCTGGATGTAGCCATAGAGATGGAGACTTTAAGAACCAATTTGAATTGATTGGTGATCAAGATGTTATTCCTGAGCCGGTTGATCAGAGCTCACAAATTAGTTCCCTCAAAGATAACGGATTTCGATTTGGACTAAGTGAGAGTTTTAGCTCAGAGGAAACTGTTGGCTGGCGCACACATGTTGCTCATGCCGTTCGACCATCCAGGACAGAGCAAAACTGGGATACGTCATATACTCACGCTGTTCGGGATGAGTTTAAATCCGTTTCACCTAATTATAATCCTGTTGAAGTTTACCGCCGTACTGGGCAATGGCCACTTAGCTATAGTCTTGATACGGGTGATCGCCTACGTGTGATTGTTTATAGTCAACGCACTTTAACCAGGACTTACACAGTAGATGATAGCGGGTATATTTCCGTGCCTCTTGTTGGGCAAGTTATGGCACGCGGTGTTAGCACCAAAAAAGTGCAGCGCCGTATTGCCGCTCGGTTAAAGGCGAAATATCTGCGGGACCCGAAGGTTTCAGTAGAAGTTGCTACATATCGCCCGTTTTTTGTTCTTGGACAAGTTCAGACGGCAGGTCAATATCCTTACGTGGTTGGTATGACTGCTGAAGTTGCAGCCGCGATTGCTGGTGGCTTCACTAGCCGGGCAAATGAGCGCAAGTTTCGTGTTAGCCGGGTTTATAAGGGACGTCGCTATACCCTTCTTGTTTCTAAGAATTTCCCGATTTTTCCAGGTGATACGGTTTATGTGCGTGAGAGATTTTTTTAATTGATCCGTTTTCTTAAGCCTTTCATCTGCACTTAAACTTTTTCATTCTTTTTGCGTTATGAGATAGTTACATTTTCTCTCTATCGAGAAAAAATGTAACCTTCGCCTTTAATGATTGTTATTTTGCGAGCATTTTTATGAGCCGGAATTTGCGAATACTCCATTGTTTGCGCGCCCCTGTTGGCGGCTTATTCAGACATGTTGTTGACCTGGCGGTTGAGCAATCTTTGGTGGGGCATGAAGTTGGAGTTATTTACGACAGTTCCACAGTTAGCGCCTCTATTGCACCTCAACTTGAACTTTTAAATCAACGATGCTCTCTTGGGGTGCGGTCTGTGACTATGCCGCGATTATTGCATTTCAGTGATTATTCTGCTTTTCGTGCTGTGAAAAAATTTGCCATTGATGCAGATGCTCAAATTTTGCACGGACATGGGGCCAAAGGCGGTGCTTATGCGAGACTTGCTAGTTCGTCTCTGAAAAAAAGCAAGCACGCTTGTCTTAGCTTTTACACCCCTCATGGTGGTAGCTTACATTACTCACCTTCAAGTTTAAAAGGGAAAGTCTTTTTAGGACTGGAGCGCACGTTAGCGAAACAAACAGATGGTTTGATTTTTGAGAGTGCCTATTCCTCAAATATTTACCACGAAGTTGTTGGTCGAGGTTATTGCCGAACAAAAGTTATTCCAAATGGCCTCAAAGCTGATGAATTTATTTCAGTTCCATTGCATCCTGATGCAGCTGACTTTTTATTTATTGGTGAACTTCGCCACTTAAAGGGTGTTGATCTTTTACTTGAAGCTTTTGCCCGCTTGTTAAACGAAGCTCCTTCAATTCGTCTTGCGATTGTGGGGGACGGTCCTGATATGAAAATTTTTCAGGACTTGGCACAGACACTCTCAATTTCTTCACAAGTCAAATTTTATGGAAGACTGCAGGCTCGAGAGGCGTTTGCTCTTGGGACTGTTATGGTCGTTCCCTCGAGAGCAGAAAGTTTTCCTTATATCGTGCTTGAGGCGGGAGCAGGATTAAAACCACTGATTTGCTCTGATGTTGGTGGCATTTCTGAAATTGTTGCAGGAACTTCAAGTGAACTTATCGTGCCTGAAGATGTTGAGGATTTGTATTCAGCTATGAAGCATTCACTCTCTCAACCAGAGCGGATGATGGCACAAGCTGAACAATTGCAAACATCTATAAAGCAAAAATTTACAATTGAGCGAATGTCTTCAGATATTACGGATTTTTACTTATCAGCACTCAAGCGATAGTCCTGATGGCCCTTAGTCAGCAATACCACCAGCTTTTCATTAAACGGTAGTCCTCAGCTCTTTTTCATATTCTTTACACATCATCTAATTATCTGTAACAGCCAATATTAACTGGGACAAAAGGGCCACTCCTCGCAATTTTGTTACTAAGTTTGATGTTTTTCGTCAAAGAAATCATGTATTAGACTGATTTCAATAGATTTTTAACTGTTGTAAAAATGATTTATTAACTATGTTTTTAAAGAACGAGAGAAATTAATTTAACCTTTAAATATCTTCATTCCTTTGAAGGCTTTTTTTCTTAAGGTGTAACCATTCTCGTGTTTTTAGTTTAGTAAAGCCATATTTTGTTGGCTTAGTTGCGTAAAGGGGTTGATCGGTATGTCTGATCAGAATCTAAAAATTGAAAATAAATTTGAAAGCAAACCAGAAGAGCATGTAGCTCCACGGATTATTGCTTCAAATGATGATAACCCCAAATTTCATAATTTGAATTTAGGTGAAACCTCTTCACTCATCTCTCCTATCGTTTTAAATGGCTGTTACCGCCTATTGGAAATGCTTATTGTGATGAGCATTGGTATTGCAGGTTTTTATGCCTATGTTGATCAGGGTGGATCGTTCAACCTCCTTCACTATTTTTCAGGCATTTCGATTGTTTGTCTGATGCTTGCGTTTGTGTTGCACACTGTGAACGTTTATAGCATTCAAGCTTTCAACTCCCCTATTCGCCAAACTCCGAAATTATGGCTTGGAGTTACATTGGTATTTGCGTTGTTCGTCACTGGATTATTCTTCTTAAAAATGGGGGATACATTTTCACGTGTGTGGTTGGGCGCTTGGTATATTTTAAGTGTTCTCTCGCTTTTATTCGCGCGTTTTGTTTTTGCTGCTGTTCTGAAAGAATGGTGTGCAGAAGGTCGTATTTATCGCCGAGCTGTCATTGTTGGTGGCGGCGATCCTGGCGTTGCTGTGATTAAAGAACTTGAAAGTTCTGAAAACACTGACATACGTATTTGCGGAGTTTTTGATGAGCGCAGCGATGATCGCGTTCCAACTCATATTCAAGGCTACCCTAAACTTGGCGATTATGATGAGCTTGTTGAGTTTGGCCGAAAATCAAGAATAGACCTCTTAATTGTGACACTGCCTCTTACAGCTGAAGGTCGAATTATGAGTGTTTTGAAAAAATTATGGGTATTGCCGGTTGATATTCGTCTTGCTGCTCACACCACAAAACTAAGATTTCGCCCTCGTGCCTATTCATATATTGGCAATGTTCCGTTTATAGATATTTTTGACAAGCCTATGGCTGATTGGGACTTTGTTCTTAAATGGATGTTTGACAAAATTGTTGCCATTCTAGCCCTTATTCTCTTATCTCCCATAATGATTGCTGCCGCAATTGCTGTAAAATATACCAGCAAGGGGCCGATTATTTTTAGACAAAAGCGTTATGGTTTTAATAATGAGCTGATTGAAGTTTATAAATTTCGTTCAATGTACACTGATATGTCAGATGCAGATGCTTCTAAGCTCGTCACCAAAGATGACCCACGCGTTACGCCTGTTGGTCGTTTCCTTCGAAAAAGCAGCATTGATGAACTCCCACAGCTGTTCAATGTGTTAAAGGGAGAACTCTCAACTGTTGGCCCACGCCCTCATGCGCTTTCAGCTAAAGCAGCTAGTCAAAGTTATCATGATGTTGTTGATGGTTATTTTGCTCGCCATAGAGTTAAGCCAGGCATCACTGGTTGGGCTCAAATTAATGGCTGGAGGGGAGAGACTGACACGGAAGAAAAAATACAAAAACGTGTCGAGCATGACCTCTATTATATTGAAAACTGGTCCATCTTTTTGGATCTATATATCATTCTTTGCACGCCTTATAGCCTGCTATTTGATAAAGACAATGCGTATTGAGTTGAGTAGAGATGAGCGTTACTACAACATTTGATCAACAACACATAACTATTTCAAACAGGCTTCATCAAGCACTGTACTTTTTTGTGTGGCTTACGTTTTTTTTAAACGCGATTGTTATAAAAGAACCTGCTCCTTGTGATTTGTTCATGATGATCTTTGTGGTGTCCATGCCGCTTTTCGGTATGGTTCGTATTCTTCCTCTTCATGCACTTTTTCTAGCCTGCTGGGCTATCATTATTGCTGGTGGTTTCATTGCGGCTGGAACACATGAGTTCTACTATGTCTCTGTTAAGCATATGATTATATCGCTTTATTTGGCGATCTTCTCCGTTGCATTGGCTGCCTTTGTTTCAAAAGACCCAGAGCAAAATTTAAAAGTCATTTGGAATGGGTATGTATGCGGGGCGATTATCGCAGCATCGGCCGGTATCGTTGGTTACTTTGATCTATTTCCTGGTGCGTTTGAACTCTTTACTAAATTTCAACGCGCGAGCGGAACTTTTAAAGACCCTAATGTGCTTGGACCTTATCTTGTGCCAGCTTTTCTCTATTGCTTACATATACTGCTTACTAGAAATTTAAGAGATGGGCTGATTGCCACTTTTCTGATGGGGTTATTTCTTTTTGCAATTTTGATGAGTTTTTCCAGAGGGGCCTGGATGTTATTTGCTTTTACAAGCGCCTTTTATATTGGTTTCTTTTTCTTCACAGCTCGAGACAACCAACAACGGGTCAAGACAATCACTCTTTGTCTCCTAAGCCTTATTGCATTTGTTGGTATTATTGCTGTTGCTCTGCAATCTCCAAAAGTTCAAGCCTTATGGAGTGAGCGGGCTTCCTTAAATCAGAGTTATGATGTTGGCGATCAAGGACGTTTTGTAGGACATAAAAAAGCAGCCAAGATAATATCGGAGAACCCTATTGGCATTGGCGCTCTCTACTTTGGTTATTCTTATCATCATGAATTGCCGCACAATTTATACCTAAGCATGTTTTTAAGTACTGGGTGGATTGGTGGTGCGCTCTTTTTATTTTTAATGGGGGCAACTCTTTATTTTGGTGCGAAAATAATGTTCCGCCAAAGTCCGTGGATGCATTTTCATGGTATAGCCTATTGCACTTTTGTTGGCTTGGCTCTAGAGAGTTACATTATCGACAGTGACCACTGGCGTTTGCTCTATATCTTAATGGGCTTAATTTGGGGTGCCTATGGTTATTATCAGTTTGAAGACCGCTCGATGAAAAAACAATCCTCTGCAAATGCAACCTGATTTGAATATAAGCTAAACAATAAGTACTACCGCTCTGATTGCTATTCAGCGATCTTAAAGCATGGACGAATTCACAATTAAACCCTTTGAGACTAATTAAAGAACTTAAGAGCCTCTTGTTCCCATTTTGTTATCCAATCACTTTTACAGTCAGTATATGCATGGCTGTCAGTTGGGTGTTTTAACTGGCACTCTGTTTTTAGGTTTTGATATTTGAGAGCTATGCCTTGGTGTAGACGAAGATAATCACGGAATGCTAAATGCCGTGCAACAGCGGCATCATTTTCTTGAAAACAATGAATTTGAAATAAACGATTATTTGTATCGGCATCATCTTTATAGGCGTATCTGCGACCGGTAATTCCATTTTCATGGCACCAAACATACCCGATGGCCTCAATGTTACTTTGTACTCTATCGAGTTCGTCCAAACTTTTGACCACCCCTAAAAGATCAATGATCGGTTTTGAGTGAATTGTAGCAATGGCAGTTGAGCCAATGTGATGCGCTTTGCTGAGGTTATCACCAATAGCGATATTTAACTGGGCGATCTCATCTTCGGCCATATCTGGCCAGAATGGATCATGGGGAACTAGTTGAACTTCAATTGGTTTCGGCATTTGCTATTCGCTCGCTCAATAAATTCAATATTTGTACTTATATTCAATTTAATTATTTATGTTCAACTAATTTTTTTTTGATAAATAATTTATTAAG
Source organism: Hyphomicrobiales bacterium (assembly GCA_021775385.1). Classification (GTDB taxonomy): domain Bacteria; phylum Pseudomonadota; class Alphaproteobacteria; order Rhizobiales; family HXMU1428-3; genus HXMU1428-3. The sequence goes on from JAJFHW010000388.1 coordinate 9,121, forward strand.
ATGTTTTTTAAACAGAGTTCAATTTATGAATGCTAAATTCCAATATTTTTTATTTTCCTATTCACATACCGCTGTATTGAAATTTTAAAACTACATATATTCTATGTAACAGCCACAAGAACTACCATCTTCACTCTCATTTTTTGGTTTTTTGAGAAAAACAATCGGTTTGCGGTTCCTCTGCATACGCTTGATGTGAACTTTTTATTGTTTGTGAATAAAAGCAGTTCTATCTAGACAACAGTGGTAACTTTCATCTTTTCACTTTTGCCCCGTCACTAATAACATTGGCCTCTGAGTAATAATAATGATGAGCCCAAAGAATTAGATTGCTGTAGGCAATATAAAAAATCACGCCGCCGATAAAACATTTAATAAATGTGGTTACAATTTTTTTTATGTTCTTTTTGCTCATCAGAAACACTCTTTATTCGCACTACCAAGGTCTCGCCCCACCTTAAACCACAATAGTGAACCGGACTAGACCCACTCTTTTGCCGGCTAAACTGAGGGTTTTGGTAAGGGCAATAGATTGATATGCTCAGGTTGCTAACTGAAGAGTTAGAACCAGCAAGCGATGTTACTGCCAGATCTATTGATAGGCTTTGAGTGACAAAAAGAGATACATAGTGAGGGTGGCGCTTATGGAGTGCATATAAATTATAAAATTAGAGCACTAAGGCAAATATGCTGTATTTATTTGAAAGTGATGGTCGGAGCGATAGGATTTGAACCTACGACCCCTGGTCCCCCAGACCAGTGCGCTAACCGGGCTGCGCCACGCTCCGACAATATGAAAAGTTCCAGCACCATTGAACTATGCTGCTTGATCTTTTCTCAATTTTTATGACTAAACGTCAAGTGATATTTTTAGTTTCTGAAAGTTATACGTCAGAGACTTTAGCCTAGCTCTTCAAGCAAAAATTTTTCTACATTGAT
>JAJFHW010000389.1 GCA_021775385.1 Hyphomicrobiales bacterium
AGCGACATATGTTTCCAAGACATACAAAGAGAATCGATCGTTTCTCCATTTTTTTCACCTCTCTCTTAAGTGGTGCCTTCAGGTTGCCCACTTTTTTGTTTGGTTTCAGTTTCCCACCAGAAACCGCCACAAGCAACCTGCGCGTTAGTCCCGCCTTTTGGTTACTCTTTTTTTCTCCAGGGTTGCTGACAAAGCATCTCTTCAGAACAGCCAGTGTTTTAACTTGAGCTCCAGGATAGGTTAACCTGTATCTAGTTTTCAGTTGAACACAATATCGTTGAATTGTGATAAAATTAATTATCTTTACACCTAAAAGGAGTACTCAACTTTGAGCTTAATCAAACTAGATGAAATTGCCACTATTTTAGCTGAGTTAGACGGCTGGGAAAACGATGCAAATCGTCCTGCCCTTAAGAAGAGCTATCATTTTAAAGATTTTAATGAAGCTTTTGCGTGGATGACAAAGGTTGCCCTTTATGCGGAAAAAGCAAATCACCATCCGGAATGGTTTAATGTCTGGAACAGAGTTGATGTGACTTTAACAACACATGATGCTGGTGGTATCACGTCAAAAGATATTCAACTCGCTCATTTTATGGAAAAGGCCAGATAAAAGTCTCAGCAGATTTAATATCTGGGCGGACTTAGTATCTGGCCTTTTCGAAGAGTGATAAACTTCTTAAATATTACCAATTATTATATTGGTAGCTGTATTTTTTATATTTTTTAGGTCTATAAACTTTCTTGCGCTTATAAATCCGGGCTACCTTCTTACGATATCTAGCTTTTTTCGTACGCCTTGCTCTTTTAACTGCGGTATTTAAAGTCCGGGTATATTTGGCTTTTAATTTTCTATATTTTCTCTTTGATGTTAGCGCAGCTACCCTTAAATTTTCAGCTCGTTTTGACTGAGCAATATGCATGCGGCGTTTCTTTTCAGAATCAAGGATTGCATATTTTTTGTGAACGGCCTTTGCTTCAGCGCTCCAGGGTTTTGGTTTGCAATTTGCGTCTTTCACATATTTTTTACGATAAAGGAATGCTGTTTTTAGGGACGCATAACGTTTCCCCTTTAAATCTCGCATGCTTGCGATTTCATCGCTAGTATTGCGGTAATAATATAGACGCACCTTACCAGAACAGCTTTTTTGGCATTTAATCCGATCTTTTCTGAGATCAGATTTGCTTCTGGCAAAACTAATTGGCCAATAAAACCCATCTTTTAAGCGAACGCACATCGTTCTATATGCGCCTGATCCTTTTGATCTCTTGATACGCTTTTTCTTGATGATATATTGCTCTGTATCATCAAAATACTGACCGTCTAATCCACTATTATATTTATAGGTTTTTATATAACCTTTAGGATTTTTAAAACCGAGTGAATATTTTGGCGCCTTGACTTTGTATTTGTTGTGAGCTTTTGCTTTCTTCTTCTTTTTATATTTTTTGTATTTTTTTGGCTTTAGACTTGTTGCATATGGATTGAAAAATCCAAATTCAGCATCTGCAACCCTGACGTATTTTTGCATAGAGTTGGGAACGCCTACGGTTTTCACATAATATGTTGTGATGTCCGTTTGCTGGGAAGTTGCCGCATTTAAGGTGGAAAAATTAGCAAAACAAGTCAGCATTATGAATGACGTAAAGGCAATCAATGCAGTTTGTATTATTGATAATTTACTAATTTTTTTGTGGCGGTAAAAACTCACTTTACCTTCACTTACTGCACTCATCACTACAGTCATTTTCTGATGTCCCCAAACTCTTTTATAATACGTAGATAATCAAAAAAACGTACTCGCTCCTTAGATCGTCCAAACTTTGATAACTACTTTGCAACCTGTACGACCGGTGCAATCTGAGTAACCTATGTATTTTACTCTTGCTCGTTCAGTACTTTTTTCATCTATTTCTACCTAGAAAATTGCCTCTCAAGAGCAAATTGCTCTCAAAATTTCCGGCTGAAAGATTGAACCAAAAATTTTTGCTTTGCACAGCAGATGCTATAATGAGCCCTTACACACGTGTTGCGAACAAGAGCTCATCTCATTCACCTTAATGTTAACATCTTAGACGTTTTTATCCGCTCTAAACAGTCTTAACAAAAGGTTAACGCAACTGGTTAATCGCAACCTAACAAATCAACAACTACAACACTAGTGTTTTTTTGCTGTTTTTCATTATGTTAAGAGTTTTTTTTGACACAAAGGTGGAAACTTTATAAATGATGCAAATATGTTGAACGAACCACTTAATGGATTTGAATAATCTTCATTAAAGGTTATATCCTATCCAACAGGTAGAAATAACACTGAGCTAACACAATATATTCTAGGAGCTTTTATGACTGATCCTGATGAAAAATCAACGACAAAAAATGGTTTTTTACAATTTGTCGGAAAAATTCCAGGAATTATGCAGACTGCTTCACTGTTTTATTGTGCGATTGATAAAGAAACACCAACTGGCGTTCGTTTCTTTGGTTTGTTCGCACTCTTTTATCTAGCGTTTCCAGTTGATCTGATCCCTGATGTTTTTCTCATTATAATGGGAGTGGGAGCGCTTGATGATTTAGCAGTCATTTACATGGCCTATAAATTTGCCCATTCCCACATCAAGCCACATCACAGACAACAGGCGCTAGATTTTTTTCAAATCTCGGAAGAAGACTTAAAAACCTCCTGAAGGCCTCTTAAAGCCACTTTTTCAAGTGGAGTGCTTAATTGAGCTAGTCTCTAGCATTTTGCTCTAATGACTTAACCTCTATTAAAATTTTACCGGTTGCTTTGCGTTCAGCAATTAAACTCAGTGCTTCAACCGTTTTTTCGATTGGATAGATGCTTTCTATATGAGGTCTAAGTTTTCCTTCATGACACCATGCTAATAATTGCTTCATATGTCTTTGAAAATCTTCGGGTTGTTCTTCAATAAACCGTCCCCAAAAGACACCTGACACGTGAATACCTTTCAGCATGATTAGATTAAGCGGTATTTTTGGAATTTCACCAGCCGCAAATCCTACGACCAAGTAACGCCCTTTCCATCTTAAGGCGCGTAAGCTTGGCTCAGCTAATTCGCCGCCGACACAATCATAAACCCCATCAAGCCCACTATTATCATTTAGGCTTTTTAGCTTGGCTTTTAAGTCAGGTATTGTTGAAAGAATGCCGTCAACCGCACCATGTTCTTTTGCCAAGTTCAGTTTTTCTTCACTTGATGCAATGGCTAGAGGCGCAAGATCCATTGCCTTGGCGATTTCAACCGCTGCGAGCCCAGCGCCACCTGCTGCACCAAGGACGGCAATTAAATCTCCCTTTTTAAATTCTCCCTGGTCCATGAGCCCGTGCATGGCTGTTCCATAGGTTATTGAAAGGCTTGCCGCGACTTCATCTGAGACATCGTCGGGTAATTTTACTAACTGTTTTGCACCGACTATAACTTGCTCTCGGATACCGCCATGACCAATATAAGCCATCACTCTATCCCCAACCTCAAAACCAGTTACAGAGCTTCCTATTTGAGTTATTTTACCGGAAATTTCGCCACCAGGTGAAAATGGCAAATCTGGTTTTACCTGGTATTTACCCTTTGTGATCAAAGTATCGAAGAAATTTAGTGCTGCCATATGAACATCTACAATCACTTCATTTTCTGTAATTTCTTTAGGACCCACTATATTTTCCAGGGAGAGATCTTGATATCCGGTCAAGTCATTACAGATGATAGCTTTCATTTGCGGGTTACTTTCTTCAAATTATGAAAATTTATTTTTTGAGATTCGTACAATCTTTTTAGTTTTATAAAGTTTGGTCTCTTTGACCAGTCAAAAGACATTTTATACGGTTTGCTATTGTTATTTGGCTGCTTTTAAGTGTTAGAATATAGTTTAAAAAGAAAAATCAAGTGCAAGACTAGTGTTTTTCGTTCAAAATGTTGTATATGTTTCCTGCATTAGAGCATATTGCTTTTTTACAGAATTACTTGGATGCTCTAACTCTTTGTTTCAGCGAATTGTTTTTCGCAAAAACTGGTACCCACTATTGCGAAGGCACGCTTTATGGGGAATTAAACTTATTTAGGATGTGATTTATGCAGGTTTTGTTCAAAAAATTTACTCGCTCAATGCTCGGTGTTCTTATCTCTTCTTTACTTATTATGGGTGGCAACTTAGCTGCGCATGCTGCAGATAGTACTGTTGTTAAACGCTTTAATGATTGGACAGTCTATAAAGCTAAAACTAAAGATGGAGCGCTTTGCTTTGCCGCTTCCACGCCTAAAGACATTGAGCCAAAAAATGTGAAACGTGGCGACATCTTCTTTTATGTGACGACTTGGCCAAAATTTAAGGTCCGTGAAGAGGTAAGTGTAAAACTTGGGTATCCGCTTAAAGCCCAATCAACTCCTTCAATCACAGTTGGAGCCAAGAATTTCACTTTATATGATAAAGGCGAACGGGCTTATATCCACTCTAGCTTAGAGAATAACTTACTAGCGGCAATGAGAGCTGGATCCAAGATGGTGATAAAAGGCACGTCTAAGAGGGGGACGCAGACCACTGATGTTTATTCTCTTTCTGGTATAACGGCAGCGCTTAAAGCTGCGGTTTCAGCTTGTAATTAGTTTTTTTTAAAATTTACTAAACTTACCATCTCAAAAATGCATGTTTAGTGATTGATATTTAGAGCTCACTTTTAAATGGAAAAGTGAGCTCATTTTCATTGGCTTTTAAGTTCATTTGCTTAAACTTTAAGTCGTACTGTTTGATCGTAAACTGCTTTTTGTTTCACTATTTTCGACTTTTTTAGTCGATCTGTTTATAATCAGATTATTGGATTTAATTTACAAAAAACCTAACAGTGACACAACAAAGACTGTGACCCAAAAAAGACTGAGACCCATGACAAATTTAACGCCCTTGCTTGGGCTTTCAAAAGAAGAAGTCCAATCCGCTCTGGCCTCCATTGGGGTTAAAGAGAAGCAATTACGTATGCGGGCTAACCAGCTTTGGCATTGGCTTTATTACAGAGGGACAACAGATTTTAATGACATGACAACTATGTCACTTAGTCTACGAGAAGAATTAAAAGAACATTTCACCATTGAGCGACCAGATATTGTTTCTGAACAAATCTCAATTGATGGAACACGTAAGTGGTTGATGGCATTAAAACCGCTAAGCCCGCGTGAGAAGGCTCCGGAAGTTGAATGTGTTTATATTCCTGAGAGCGATCGTGGCACTCTTTGCATCTCTAGCCAAATAGGCTGTACATTGAATTGCAGTTTTTGTCACACAGGTACCCAGCGCCTGGTTAGAAACCTGACGTCAGGTGAAATCATTGCCCAAATTATGCTTGCTAAAGACCGTATAGGGGACTGGCCAGAAATTGAGGCTGAGGACAAAACCGGCTTACCCGACAGTGACCGGAAAATCACCAATATTGTTCTCATGGGAATGGGTGAGCCGCTTTATAATTTTGACAATGTGAAAGCGGCGATGAAACTTGCTATGGATGATGATGGTCTTAGTTTTTCACGGCGGAAAATTACGCTCTCTACATCTGGACTAGTACCTGAAATTAAAAAGTGCGGCGATGAGATTAATGTGATGTTGGCTATCTCGCTCCATGCGGTGCGTGATGATTTACGCGACATATTGGTTCCGATTAATAAGAAATACAAAATTGCCGAATTACTTGATGCGTGCCGGAATTACCCTGGTGCCTCCAATGCACGGCGCATTACATTTGAATATGTAATGCTTAAAGGTGTGAATGATAGTTTAGCTGATGCAAAAGAGCTTGTTCGCTTGCTTGCAGGTATACCGGCGAAGATTAATCTCATTCCTTTTAACCCCTGGCCGGGCAGTCCATATGAATGTTCTGAGTGGGAGCAAATTGAAGCGTTTGCAGAGATTGTGAATAAGGCAGGTTATGCGAGCCCTGTTCGCACCCCTCGCGGACGTGACATTATGGCGGCCTGCGGTCAGCTTAAATCTTTAAGTGAAAAGTTACGTGCAAGTGATGCTGATCTAAATGAGATAGCAGGCTATGAAGCCCCTGATAATTTGACTAAAGTGGTGGTTGCTGAAGCTGAGGCACCGGTTAAGTCACCTGTTGAGGCCGAATGAGTTTCCACACTGTGTTTAAACTCATATACACGAGAGATTGATTAAGATGGTTTTCAGAATATTAGGCCGTATTATCGTTGTTGGCTTTGGCCTCTTTCTTTCTGTTCTCTTTGGCTTTCTTATTTTGACATATCTTGGAAGCACTCTTGTTTCAGAAGATTTAGCGGGACGATATGGCACAGAAGCACAAAATTCAGACATAGAGACAACAATTTTGACGTTTTTAGGTGCAGTCAGCTTTGTCTTTTCGCTCTATCCTGCTTTAACGATATTACCAGCGTTGTTCGTGGCTGCTATCGGTGAAATAGGACATATTCGCTCGTCACTGTTTTATATCATCGCAGGTGGGCTTGGGGCTCTTTCTATACCACTTTTATATGTTGTCATGAGCCCAGAAGTTAATGATATGCCCACCCAAAATTTTCTAGCTATTTTTGCAACTTCCGGCTTCGGTGCTGGGCTACTTTATTGGCTCATTGCCGGGCGCCGAGCTTAGAACTAGTCCTTTTTATAACAAGTGACAGATATAAGGTCTTTGCATTATGTCATTGCCCACGCTTAAACTCTTTGCTAGTAAGTTTTTCATATTAGCTTTGACACCTCATTATTTTTGATGTTTTCCAAGACATTTCACAAGGTGGTGGCAGAGTTTCACCTTTTAACTTCAATAGGTTTATTTCATGGTCGATAAAAATAAAATCAACAAAGTCGTTCTGGCTTATTCTGGCGGTTTAGATACTTCTATTATTTTGAAGTGGCTACAAACTGAATATGACTGCGAAGTGGTAACTTTTACAGCTGATTTAGGCCAGGGTGAAGAGCTTGAACCTGCTCGCGCCAAAGCTGAATTACTTGGCATTAAAGAAATTTACATTGAAGATGTACGCGAAGAATTTGTTCGCGATTATGTGTTTCCTATGTTTAGAGCAAACGCTCTTTATGAAGGCATTTACCTTCTCGGCACCTCGATTGCTCGCCCGCTTATTTCGAAGCGTCAAATTGAGATTGCCCGCGAGACCGGTGCAGATGCTGTTTGTCATGGTGCTACCGGCAAGGGCAATGATCAGATCCGTTTTGAGCTTAGCTACTATGCACTCAACCCTGACATTCATGTGATTGCACCGTGGCGCGAATGGGATCTAACATCTCGTACGTCATTGATAGATTTTGCTGAAAAGAATCAAATCCCAATTCCTAAAGATAAACGCGGTGAAGCGCCCTATTCCTGTGATGCAAACCTTTTGCACACCTCATCAGAAGGCAAAGTGCTTGAAGACCCTGCAATAGAAGCTCCTGAATATGTGTATCAACGCACGCAATCACCTGAAGAAGCACCGGATAAGCCTGAAATTATTGAAGTTGGTTTTGAGAAAGGTGATGCTGTTTCTATCAATGGTGAAAAGCTCTCACCAGCTGAATTGCTCACCAAACTAAATGAATATGGTCGTGTGCATGGCATTGGCCGCCTTGATTTGGTTGAGAACCGGTTTGTTGGCATGAAGTCCCGCGGCATTTATGAAACTCCTGGCGGAACCATTCTTCTCTCTGCTCACCGGGGTATTGAGAGCATTACGCTTGATAGTGGAGCTGCTCACCTTAAAGACGACATTATGCCTCGCTATGCAGAGCTTATCTATAACGGTTTTTGGTTCTCACCAGAGCGTGAAATGCTACAAGCTTTAATCGATACGTCACAAGAATATGTTACTGGCTCTGTATCAATTAAACTTTACAAGGGACGTTCTGATGTGATTGGCAGGACTTCGCCCTTTTCACTCTATAGTGAAGACTTAGTGACCTTTGAAGAAGGCTCGGCAGCTTATGACCATAAAGATGCTGAGGGCTTTATTCAGCTTAATGCGCTTCGCTTGAAGACTCTTGGTCGCAGAAAACTGAAATAATCAGCTTTTTAGAAGATGATTTTAAACAAGCTATTTGTTAGGAGATTTTGTAGTTATGACACGGCGTACTTTAAAGAGACAAATTCGCAAATTTGTAAGTGTTATGATGTTGCTTATTCTCATTGCTGGTGCTGCAAAATTTTCTACCGAATTTGGTTGTCCTTTAAAATGGCTTGAGAGTGTTTATAAATTCATTATCGATATGTCCTTGTTGATTTTTACAATCGGCGCGGCCTATTTGGCGAATATTTTTCAACAACGTTCAAATTTTATCACCAACCTCAAAGATGAGTGGCATGAGATTGTGCGGGCTAAGTCTTCTTTGATAGTTTATCTTGATAAGCCGAACAGATCAGTTGATGATTATTTTCATGCTTATCAGCAACTTTCTCAATGTATTGATTACATGCGCATTGTTTATCGTAATGTTGGTGAGACCGATAAGTATATTGGCAAATACCCATATGAATCTTTGCATGATATGCGCCGCTCGATTGAAAGCGTTGATCCGCGCAGAGGACAAGTTACTGAAGATGCACTGCTTGTTGCCAGGGCTGATATCTGGGACACCTTTAATGCTTTGCGTGAGCGGTTCCTTGAAGAACTCGACTTAGAAACTCCTGAGCGCCCTATCATAGCATCGGGCGTCAAGCGCAAGAAAAAAGAAGGAGCGGCATTATAGAACCGTTCTATATGCCTTCTTTTTTGTGGCCCCTTCAGGTTGCCTACTAGCAACCGGGGCTATTTTGTGGCCCCTTCAGGTTGCCTTTTTAGTGTGCCTTCAGTTGCCCACTAGCAACCGGCACGAAGCATCCGCACTTTTTGATGTGCTTCAGATGCCCACAAAGCATCCGCACTTTTCGATGTGCTTCAGATGCCTACGAAGCATCCGCACAAGCTTCTATTATTCACTGTTTTGCAAATTGGTGTAAGCGTCTAATGCGACCTGCCTGCTTGTCTTTAAATCCACAATTGCGTCAGGGTATGTTTCACCTAACGTTACTCCCGCTTCTTTTAAAACATCTTTAGGAGCTGCTGTTGGGTTGTGGATGAATTTATTTGGCATGTTGCTCAGCTCTGGAATGAACTCCCTGATGAATTTACCTTCTTTATCAAACTTCTCGGATTGTGTGACAGGGTTGAATATTCTGAAGTAAGGCGCTGCGTCGGCGCCAGTGCCAGCCACCCATTGCCAGCCGCCAGTGTTATTTGCAAGGTCGGCGTCTAACAACGTATCCCAAAACCAGGCTGCGCCGTGGTGCCAATGTAGGCGCAAGTTTTTCACAAGGAATGAGCCTACTACCATACGTAAACGATTGTGCATCCAACCTGTTTGCCAGAGCTGGCGCATGGCTGCGTCTATAATAGGGTAGCCTGTTTTCCCCTGTTGCCACGCTTTGAGAAACTCCTCGTTTTCTTCCCATGTGAAATTTTTGAATTTATCCTGAAAAGGCTCTTCTATAATTTCAGGCCAATGGGATATGAGATGATAACAAAATTCTCGCCAACCTAATTCTCTTTGATAAAAATCAGCCCCTTCATGCCCTTCCACTTTGTGCCAAAGCTCACGTATGCTGATATTTCCGAATGCTAAGTAGGGTGAGATTTTTGACGTTCCTTTTATGGAAGGGTAATCTCTCATTTTCTTATATGATGCGATAGGTCCTTTGAGAAATACATCTAAAACATCGCTTACATGTTCCTCACCTGGTTGCCAAAGCTGACTGAATTGAGCGGCCCAGTTTGGTTTTGCTGGTAATAACTTCCAACTTTCTAGTGTTTCTGTTTTTGGAAAATGCTTCGGACCTGGAATGGCTTTGGGGGGTGCAATTGGTTTTGATGGCCGTTTCTGACTAAGACATGTACGCCAAAAGGGCGTGAAGACTTTATAGGGGGTGCCGCTAGCTGTTGCTATGTTTTTGGGCTCGAAGAGCAATTCCCCTTTAAAGCGTTTGCATTCAATATTTTTTTCCTGGCAAAGTTTAGCAAGTTCGTTTTCTATGTCTGCTTCACCTGACAGTACCGAATGGTGAAAATATAAGTTCTCAACATTCAACTCACTGATTAATTCTCTTATGACATCTACAGCTGGACCAGAACGCAGCAGCAACTTACTGCCTTTTTGTTCTAGTGATTTACTTAAATTGCCTAGACTATGATGCAGCCACCAAAGACTGGCACCGCCATATTTCGTGATGTTTGGTGAATGGTTATCCAAAACATAAAGCGGTAATATAGTCGCGCCTTTTTCTTTATGTTTTGTCTCCTTATATTTTTTCAGGGCTGCATTTAACGGAGCGTGATCAGAGATACGCAAATCTCTTCGAAACCAGAGAAGAGTGATAGGCTCTGATGATTTGTTTTTTGCACTCATGTTCTTCTCTCTCACGGCTATTCCATGAGCTTTTTAGTGGCACTTCAGATACCCACCAGCATCCGTGCTAGCTCATGAGCCTCCGAGGGGCGGCGCTCGCGCCGGGCTGCCATGTCCTGACGCCGAAGGGGCGTCACTCCTTCTTCAATATGCGAGCTTTTCCCCTAAATTACCCACTAACAACGGGCCGGGAAACCGCGCTAACGCACAACGTACCATTTGCCATCGATCTTAGACCAGTATTGACCGGTTAAGATGATTTTTCCACCGTTACCGTATCTGAAATAAACTCTAATGGGAGCTAACCCATCTTTATTTGTTATTCTTACTACTTTGCCATCAGCGTAAGGGATGACGCGTAACGGCCCTAAAGGTTCTGGCTCACCTTTTAAAATAATCTCGCCTCTATATTGGCGTCGCTCCAACCCTTCGCGGCCGGTTAGCTTTACCATGTCCTCAAAGAGGTATTTTTCAGTTTCTCGAATTTCTGCTATATTTTTCTTCTTAAAAGCGCGATGCAGTTTATAAACGGCGGCTTTAATTTCCCTTACGTCATGAAACTCGGCTTTGCCCTTACGCCACTCCCATTCGGGTAGCTCTGCGGCCTGAATATAGTAGGTTTTTGGCGCAACTTTCTCAGCAGTATTAACTGAGGGTATGTTTCTCTGATCGAATAATTGATTTTTTGCAATCGCACCTAATTTGGGTTGAAAATGAACTTCAGCTTTTAAAGTCATTGTATCTGGTGACTTTGCTTCCTTCGATTTGTTCATTGTGATTTGAAGTTTGTTTTCACCGTTTAAAAGCCAGGGCGTTAAAGAGACAGTCGTGCTTCTCTTGCTTTTACCTAGTTTGTAGTTGGTAATTGATATTCCATTTAGGATGATATTGCCCTGAACATTAAGGCCTTCAAGATGGAGGTTGTGCAGAGGGAATGGATTTGGGCGCTCAGCATTGGGGTCTTTTGGCTTCATGTAAATCATGAAGGCGGCCACCAATGTAAATGGTACGACCACCCATAAAAAGCGCTTAACATCAAATTTAGGATTAATTTTTCCCATTTGATTTTTTTATCGTGATTTGCACGAAACTCAAAGGGTATTCTTTTATGTTTTGTTTTATTTGTGAAAGCTTGCGCTTCCCCTGTTCTTATTTTTCAGGAACAGGGGGAGGTAACATTTCCATTTTACCTTCAAGTTGTTTGTAAGCTGAGTTTAAGCCTTTGTAACTTGTATCAAGGTAATCCAAAATTTCGTGAAAGTTTTTAAGCTGTCGTTGGTAGGCTGCTGAAATAGCCTCACTATCAGCTTCTTTATCAACACCAAGAACCTGATGTGGATCTGTTCTCAAAAAGTTCTTTAATTTGTTTGGTAGGCTTTCTTTTTCAGGTACCTGAACAGGCCGCAATGAACGCAAGCTATCCTTTGAGATGTAATGAATTTCATTATCATAAGTATAGAGTTCTATGAACTGATTTAGACCATTTAAAATACAAGCTAGGCCACCATCTACTGGCACTTCGATACGACCCTTGATGATGATGCCATCATCCATTACCAGTTCGACTAACATTTTAGCTTTTTGGGGCTGATCATAGTGTGATTTTAACTCAAACATGATTTGCACTGTGCTTTCTGTTTCAAGATGAAACATTCGAATTTGACTAACCTAAGTCATTGCAGCTTCCTTGCCAAAATGTTCTACCTTCTAACTTAATAAGTGAATTTGCGACAAAACGGCCCTAATTTTATAAATAAATCATCTGTTTGGATTTTATCTCCACTTAAATGTGAGCATATTTGCTTTTTCTGTGGTGTTTTTCCTATTTTCGTGTTAATTCGCCGCTTTCCCTCGTCTATTCCATTTTTGAGCAATTTCTTAAAATATAGACGATGTCACAAAAATTTACGCGTCATTGTCTCATTCCGGTAATCCTTTTTATTAAGAAGACCGGTAATCCCTTTTTGTTGAAGAGGGAGGAATTAATGGTGCGTATCATGCCCAAACTTGGGTTTAAAAAACCGTACATGTTTTTTGGTCATGTATTTTATGTATAGATTTAAGAAAGAAGGTCGGGTCAATGGACTTGCGCAACATCGCTATTATCGCTCACGTGGATCACGGAAAGACGTCTCTTATTGATGTTTTGTTGAAACAATCTGGTGCCTTTCGTGACAACCAGAAGGTTGAAGAACGTGCCATGGATTCCAATGACCTCGAACGTGAGCGAGGCATTACCATCCTTGCTAAAGTGACGTCTATCATATGGAAAGATACACGCATCAATATTGTTGATACACCTGGCCACGCCGATTTTGGCGGCGAGGTTGAGCGTATTCTAAATATGGTTGATGGTGTTATTGTTTTGGTTGATGCTGCTGAAGGCCCTATGCCTCAGACTAAATTTGTGGTTTCCAAAGCTCTCAAACTTGGCCTCAACCCGATTGTTGCTATCAATAAAATTGATAAGCCTGAAGAACGCCACGAAGAAGTGGTAGATGAAGTTTTTGATCTCTTCGCTAATTTGGATGCGAATGAAGAACAACTTGATTTCCCAATTCTTTATGGTTCAGCAAAACAAGGCTGGATGGCTAACAACGCTGAAGGTCCACAAGAGAATATGGAACCTTTGTTTGATTTAGTGACCAAGTATGTTCCGGCGCCAGAAAAAAAGGAAGGCGCGTTTTCTATGCTGGTGACAACCATTGGCTCAGACCCTTTTCTTGGACGCATCCTTACGGGCCGCGTGACTTCTGGCACAGTGACACCTAATCAATCTATCCACGCACTTTCTGCTGATGGCTCTATTGCTGAAAAGGGTAGAATTTCTAAAGTGCTTTCATTCCAAGGCTTGGAACGTGTGCCTGTTGAAAGTGCGAATGCTGGTGATATTGTTTCTATTGCGGGTATGACAACAGCGACTGTTGCTGACACGTTATGTGACCCTGAGGTGACGTCCCCAATTGCTGCTGACCCGGTTGACCCACCTACACTTTCTATGACCTTTAGAATTAATGATGGTCCTTTTGCCGGGCAAGAAGGTTCCAAAGTGCAAAGCCGTGTTATTCGCGATCGTCTTTTGCAAGAAGCTGAAGGCAACATTGCTTTACAGATTACTCTTAATGATGAAGACCGAGATAGTTTTGAGGTTGCTGGGCGCGGTGAATTGCTGCTTTCTATTTTGATTGAAACAATGCGCCGTGAAGGGTTTGAGTTAACTGTATCTCGCCCGAAAGTGGTTTACCAAACCATTGATGGTGTGCGCCATGAACCAATTGAAGAAGTGACCATTGATGTTGATGAAGAGCATTCTGGTATTGTTGTTCAAAAGCTTTCTGAGCGTAAGGGTGATTTACTTGATATGCGCTCTTCTGGTGGTGGCCGCCAACGCCTTGTTATGCGGGTACCGACACGCGGTTTAATTGGCTATCACTCTGAGTTGTTATCTGACACACGCGGTACTGCAATTATGAACCGTGTGTTCCATGCTTTTGAACCTCATAAAGGAAAAATTCAAGGGCGTCACACTGGTGTTCTAATCTCTAACAATATGGGCGATGCTGTTGCTTTTGCTCTTATGAACCTTGAAGAACGTGGGCCTTTGATGATTGGTCATGGTGTGAGGGTTTATGAAGGGATGATTGTTGGCGAACATACTCGCGGTAATGACCTTGAAGTCAATGTCATTAAGGGTAAGAAACTAACAAACGTTCGTGCTGCTGGTAAGGATGATGCGACAACCTTAACGACACCTATGCAAATGAGTTTAGAGCGGGCTCTTTCTTACATTAACGATGATGAATTGGTTGAGATCACACCAGAGAATATTCGTTTACGTAAACGTCATCTTGATCCGAATACCAGAAAAAGAGCGGCGAAATCAGCTGAAGCTGTTTAAGAATTGAATTTGTTCATTTTATTATAAAATTAAAAACAGCCATTCATCTGAATGGCTGTTTTTTTTAAGCTTAGTGTGAACCACGTGTATCTTTCACACATCTCTTTTTTGATGAACTCCACATATAACCATCTTTTTGTAGGCATTGAGCTTTCGTAAGCTTCTTACCATAAACACTAGACTGCGATGTCATCACTTTGTAATTAGCGTCCGTTGCAGCTGAAGCTTGCATTACACCCATCACCGAAACAGCACCAAGAGAGAGAGCTATTACTGCAGATTTGATCATTATTCATCCTTTCAGGAAATTTACTGAACATTTAATTCGATTTGGAGCTTATGATCAGCACCATGAAATTAGAAATAATATTCTTGTGAGCTCTTTGTGATCTTCTCTGATTTTCTTTTTATCGGTAAAATTTTCTCAAGTGCTATTCTTAGATTTGGGGAATTAAATTTAAAACCAGATCTAATAATTTTAGTATTATCAATGTTTTGACTGGCCAATAAAAGTTCCTTAGCAAAATCACCCAATATCAATTTTAGTATGAATTCTGGCATTGGCATAAAAATTGGCCTGTTTAACGCTTGCCCTAACATTTTTGTGAAGTCTTTATTTTGAAGAGGTTCGGGTGCGACGGCATTCAAAGCCCCATGAATTTCCTCGTTAGATAAACAATGCGCAATTAACCTTACCAGATCATCTCGTGTTATCCAGCTCATCCAGTGTTGCCCATTACCGATTGGACCACCTAATCCATATTCAAAAGGAACAAGTAGATTTGCAAGCATGCCTCCTTCAATGCCTAGTACCAGGCCAATTCTCAAATTGATTGCGCGGCAATTAAAGTTTTTTAAGCGATTGTTTTTTTGTTCAACAAGCTCGCAGACTTCATGCGTAAAGCAATTTTTAGCAGGTGTTTCTTCTGTTAGTTTTTCATCGTCTCTTAGTCCATACCAACCAATGGCTGATGCTGTGAGTACAGTTTTAGGAGGGACATAGAGCCGTTCGCAAAGTTGATAAATTTCATCTGCAATTTTTTCTCTTGAACTTAGAATTTTTTGCTTTTTAGCCTTTGTCCAATAGCCATTTGCCAACGGTTCACCGGCAAGGTTTATAATCGCATCAAGCGGCGCATCATCTCTGATTTGCTTTAAGTCTGTGATGATGTTAATTGGCGTTCCTAGTTTTGATGCCTTTTCAGGATTACGAGTTAGAACCGTTATGTTTTGGCCTTTTGCAATGAGCGCTTTTGTCAGCCTTTGACCAACAAAGCCGGTTGCGCCTGTAACTAGAATATGTTGATTGGCTTTTAGCTTATAGATTAATTCTCCGCCTGGAATTTCTCTTAAATTTTCTAACCTAAGGGCTGCGAAATAATCCCTTAACCCGAAGAGGAAAACACCAATACTAGCAATCACCAGTGCGTAAGAACCTACACCATAATCAATGAATTTATAGCTGGTTGGCTGTTTTGAAAAATTCCAGAGTTCTGGTAGTAGCAAGATTAATATAGCGCCATAGTTGAGAGCAAGTAATGTATGAAGTACCCTTTCTGTTGCGGGTAATTTTCGACTTAAATCTTCTTCTACAAAATCCCACAGGGTGATTATGACCTCAGCTATAATGAAAGCCAGAGCTAGTAATGCAAATGCACCGTTTGGTACTCCCCAGGCAAAGGTCGCAAATAATCCTGCATATATAAAATTTCTAAGGGCATGTAGTTTTAATTCTTTTTGGGCTGAGGGTTGCCAGGCCAGACGTTCTGTGAACTCGTGATGTAAGAGTGTATCAGTGCCGCCCATCAATATTTGCATAAAAACAGTGAGCCATAATAATTCGTTTGTCATTGCTCTATCTCCTCAAAAATTGCAGTTTGAAAAATTAACTCCCCCCAAAAGTTATGAGTTAATGTAAGGCTAAACCGGAAGCGCTTTGGACCTGCTTCCTTGTGACTGACACAAAGTCGGCCTGGTGTTAGAATTTTTGGTATTTTTATTTTTTTCTTCCCTAGTTTTACAAAATAGTGATCTGATATGAAATTCAAACGATCTGGCTTTGCTTCTAATGTGAGAGCAATACCAATTGATTTTGTGATCATCTCTTCAAGCCCTGTTTCCCCTTCAAATCTTTTAATTGATTGAATGACTTGGGGTACTCTTTTTTTTCTAGGGTAGATCCGTGTCCAGATTTGACCGTTTGTTTTGCGGCACTCTCGAACGATGACTGTTGCAGGTCCGCGCACATTGTTTTTGTCTGGAAGCGGATTCCCTATTAACCAACAAAAGCTTGAGAGCAAGCGTCCTAATTTTGAAAACCGTGTCTCCAGCAATCTACCTTGATACAGAATAACATTTCTGTTCTGTGTCCATTTCACAAATCTGTTTTGAATTGACTTAGGTAAAGTTGCCCACTGATCTCCGACTAAAACTGGGTATCTTAATGTTTTACACACAGCAGAATGAAGTGAAGGCGTTGCTATAGTCTTCAACAAGTTTAGTTTATCTGGTCGATTATTTTGATTTTTAGCAATTAATTTCATATCACTTCACCATTCACTTTATTCCGTTATTTCTGTACAAAGAGAAATGACTGGTCAAAAAA
>JAJFHW010000390.1 GCA_021775385.1 Hyphomicrobiales bacterium
ATTCTTCTGCAATCATTGAGGTGGGCTTGGATTTCGTCATTGCATCTTCTGTGCGAGGCTTCGTTAGAATCTCGTTGATGATTGAGAGGATGATTAGAAATATTGTGGCAAGTACGGAAAAGACACCTAAGACCCAATGAAGCATGAAGTTGACGGCGAGGTAGATTGGTGTCCAGGGTAAGTCGAACAGTGTGGCAGGGCCTTGACTGCCGATGAAGTTCTTTAAGGCTTCTAAATCTCTAACGGGCTGTGTGCCAACATTTGGGGTTTGCATGACCGAATGTTTGATGGTGGCGCTTAAAGTGGTGTTTCTTAAATCTGTATTAATTTTGTCTGCTATGCGGGCCAGGATGCGCGTGCGCACCATTTCTAAAAGGCCAAGGAAGAGGAATAGAGCTGCTATGAGAATGACAAGGGCTGTAAGGGTAGGCAAGCTTTTTGAGGCCAAGACACGATCATAGACCTGAAGCATGAAAAGAGGGCCTGTTAGCATCAGAAGATTTATGAAAAGACTAAAAAAACCAACACTTATGAATGCGCTACGACATTTTTCTAAAGCGACGGCAACTTTTGGTTTTGAGGTTAGATTTTTTTTTGTCTTACTCATCGCTTTAATCATATTTTCTTAATTTGTTTGCTTAATTTTAGTCTTAATACAGCTTTTATGCAGCCACTATGCAGCCACTATGCAGCCACTATGCAGCCTGTAACCTAGTCGCTAAAGGGGCTTTGTTGAAGTTAAAAATTACTCTTACAAGTATATTATCAATGAATGGTTTCGATTTTGTATTTATTCTTCATTTTGTGGTGGGATCAGACGTCTGCTGAAATGATTTAAAGTTTTGTATTCTGGTCCATTATCAACATCACTTAGTGTTTCTGTTGTGGCCCATTTTTGTGAGGCAAAATTGATCATTGTGTCACCTAAGGTGTGCTCTGTAGACCAGCGGATGTTTTTAAAGAGGTTAATGAGCTTTGGACTGCGTTTTTGGCCGATGATCCAATAGCCGCCATCACCTGAAGGTCCGATGAGGGCTTCTTTGTTTCTCAATTGTTTAAAGGCTGTAGCGATATGAGTGGCGGTGATTTCTGGGATGTCTGTTCCGATGATTAGAACCGGGCCTTGACCATGGTTTATCCCGTTGTGTTTAGGGTGGGAGTTAAATTGGCCGATTTTTTTAAATTGTGTGTGCATCCGATCACCGAGATCTCCAAACCCCTGGGTGGACCGTTTTGGGCTTCTTGAGGTTTGTTTTGGCCAGAAGGGAAGATTGATCGCGGTATCTGGTGCGATAGCGATGTGGGTTTGCCAGCGGGGATCTTTCGACAAGCGAGCGATAATGTGATTTGTAGTGCGCCGATAAAATGCAGTGGCGGCTACTTCGCCAATATCCTTGGAAAGTCTGGTTTTGACTTTTCCTAGCCGTGGCTCTTTGACCATGATGACCAGATGCTGGTTTGTGCTTTGATTTGAGGTGTAGGTTGGCATGTTTTATCTTTTAAGTGCTGGATTTTGTATAGATTTGGTAGATCTTTTCGGGCGGCAGTCCGCGATAATAGGCAGCCAGGCAATAGAGATTTCTGGTGCTGCGTTTTAGATAGCCTTCTTTTTGGTACTTCTCAGCACTAGTAAAGGCTCTCGATTGCAGAATTTTAACGGGGCTTGGTAGACGGCGAATGATGTCTGTATCTTCCATGATCGGAAAGTGCGGATATCCACCACAGGCATCATATGTTTGCCTGGAGATAAGCAGGCCTTGATCTCCATAGGGCAATGAGAAGAGAGCACAGCGCAGGGCTACCATTTTAGCTAAGATCTTTGGGGCCAGGCCTTTGTCTTTTAGTGAAAACTTGAAGGCTGCTGCATTTGGAGTGACTGTTTTGTTATCTTCTGATTTGATGAATTTCATTACTTCAAGGTGCCACCCATCTTCAAGTTCTGTATCTGAATGAAGAAACAGCATCCATTCATTTTTAGCCGCATTTGCGCCCGTGGATAATTGGGGGCCGCGCCCTTTTGTTTCTGCGACGATAATGTTGGCACCGCTTTCATCTGCCATCTTTAAGGTGTCATCAGTTGAGCCGCCATCCACTATGATGACCTCGCTAATCGCCCCTTCTAAAAGGGCTGGCATTAATGAGGCGAAAGTGGCGGGTAATTCTTTCGCTGAATTTAGAGTCGGTATGATGATTGATAGCATGAGAGATACGTTATCTATTGTTGTTTTGTTGAGCAAGTAAACTTAGTGGCTAGACCCTAGATATTAGGTATACAAATCTCTAATTAATAATGTGTTGGTTTTTTTGTCTCTCGGGCTATTCCACCTCTGAGGCGGCGGGCCCTCCGACGGGGCGGTATTTTTAGCGATCAGCTTATCTGTGCTTGCTAAAGCTTCGCTCAGGCTGATCTTGTGCGCCGGGTAGCTCTTGCTGCCATGTCCGTGCTCTGGAGTAGAGCACTCCCTTCTTCGTTAAGATGTTTCAGAAGCCTTTTAATGAATTCAATACTATACGGCATGCCTTTATGTTCTTGATATGTTCTCAATAAAATTGTAAGTTTGTTTTATTACAGAATGAATATTAGCAGAGATGTTTTTTCATGAAAAAAACAAATTTAATTGATCCTAATCGTTTTAGGGGGCGCGGGGCTTCTAGCAATGATGTGGGGCGGTTTGAGGCATTTGAGAGAGAGCTAGCCGATGATGGCTGGGATGTGTTGGATGATTTGCCACCCTTTAAAACTGAAGTGCGTCATGAAGAAAGCACGGCCATTATCACGCAAAATAAATCACCGGATATTCCTTTTGATCGCTCGATCAATCCTTACCGTGGCTGTGAGCATGGTTGTTCTTATTGTTATGCGCGGCCGAGCCATTCTTATTGGGGATTATCACCTGGGCTTGATTTTGAAACGAAATTAACAGCGCGGGTCAATGCAGCTGAGTTGTTAGAAGAAGAATTGGCAAAACCTTCTTATGTTTCAAAACCAATTTCTCCTATAGCGCTGGGGGCGAATACTGACCCTTATCAGCCTATCGAGCGAGAGTATAAAATTACACGCCAGATCTTGGAAGTTTTGCTTAAGGCAAAGCATCCTTTGACCATTGTGACTAAGTCTGCGCTTGTGCTCAGGGATTTAGACTTACTGGAAGAATTGGCTAAACATCATCTGGTGTTGGTTGCGTTATCTATTACCACATTAGAAAAAACTCTAGCTCGCCAGATGGAGCCACGTGCTAGTGCGCCGCATTTGCGTTTGAAAGCTTTGAGTGAATTGGAAAAAGCCGGTGTGCCGACTATGACTATGATGGCGCCCATGATCCCTTCTTTGAACGATCATGAGATGGAGGGAATAATGGAGACTATTTTGGAGAGAGGGTGCGCTGAGGCGCATTATGTTTTACTTCGGCTTCCGCATGAAATTAAAGAGTTGTTTCGTGACTGGCTATCACGTGAGGTGCCTGACCGGGCGGCACGGGTTATGTCATTGGTTCAGACAATGCGAGGTGGTAAAGACTACAATGCCGAATTTGGAACACGTATGCGAGGTGAGGGGCCTTATGCTGACTTATTATCTCATCGTTATAAGTTAGCTGTGAAGAGGCTTGGATTTAATAAAGACCGTGTGCCATTACGAACGGATTTATTCGTACCGCCTGTGCCGAAGGGCGGGCAGATGAGATTGTTTTAGTTTTTTAGGGTTTTGTGATATTGGCTGTGATTGATTTTTGATCTGGTGTTAATTTAAGGTGGGCAAAATGGCAAAAAAAGAACAAAAAACTACACCTTCATCTGAAGCAAA
>JAJFHW010000040.1 GCA_021775385.1 Hyphomicrobiales bacterium
CATCAACTACATGCTGAATGATAGGACGATCAACAATTGTTAGCATCTCTTTTGGCATAGCTTTTGTTGCAGGTAAAAACCTTGTACCAAGTCCTGCAACAGGTAAAATTGCTTTCCGAATAGGTTTTTTCGTTCCCAAAATTCTTACCCCTTTAAATGTATGTATGAATAAGCCAAACTAACAGAGTCCGCTTTAAAAAACTACAGCCTAACAGAGCGTTTCACTCAAAAGTGGTTACGGACATTGGGTAAATGAAGCGGACTAAGACCATATAAATAACAAACTATTTACCATATAAAAATGAAATTCATAGCGATAAACAGTGAATTAATATGTCATATGATATGGAGTTGTAGCTTTATTTTAAAACTATGTTTCAGAACTAAGTGATTTCCTGAAAAAAAGGAACCGCACTTTTGAGGCAAAGCTGCAACAAATAAAAAAATTAAATGAAAATATGAAGGCATGTAGTTAAATTGTTTTCTCATGTAGATAAATAATCTTCATAAGAATGCATCATATCACCTGCAATGATATAAGGGTAAAGGGTTTAGTATGGCAATCTTGGTAACAGGTGGCGCGGGTTTCATTGGTAGCCACACAGCTTTAGCTCTACGAGATAGAGATGAGGATGTGATAATCCTTGATAACCTAAGTACAGGGTTTGAATGGGCAATCCCCAAAGGTGCTGAATTAGTCGTTGGAGATATTGCTGATAAAGACTTGGTCTCAACCATCATTCAAACACGCAATATCTCAGCCATCATCCATTTTGCAGGCTCAATTGTTGTCCCAGAATCAATTGAAGATCCTCTTGGTTATTATCATAATAATACCTGTAAATCTCGAGATCTAATTGCCTGTGCAGTGGCTAATGATGTGAAAAATTTAATATTTTCATCGACCGCAGCTGTCTATGGTATGCCAGAAGTAAACCCTGTTACTGAAGAGGCTGTAAAGGCACCAATCTCTCCTTACGGCACGTCAAAGCTGATGACCGAATATATGTTGAGAGACACGTCTATTGCAACAGATCTGAATTATGTAGCTCTTCGATATTTTAATGTGGCTGGAGCTGACCCAAAAGGTAGAGCCGGACAATCAACCCCTAAAGCTACACATCTAATCAAAGTAGCCTCAGAAATTATTCATGGGCCGCGAACTGAAATGAATGTCTTTGGTACAGACTATCCAACAAATGATGGCTCCTGTATCCGTGATTATATCCATGTTTCAGACTTGGCAACGGCTCATTGTATCGCACTAGATCATCTACAAAAAGGCGGAGAGAGTAAAGTCTACAATTGCGGTTATGGCAAAGGCTTTTCTGTTCTTGAGGTGATAGATGCTGTCAAACGAGCATCAGGCCAGGACTTTACAGTTCATTTGGCAGATCGTCGTCCAGGAGATCCGGCTGAACTGGTTGCTAGTTCGAAATTGATCAGAGATGAACTCGGTTGGAAACCTGAATATGATGATCTAGATCTAATTGTTTCGCATGCCCTTGCATGGGAAGAAAAATTAAACACGCTTAGAAAAGCATCATAAACACATAAATCGCCATATTTTCAAATCATTCTTCTAAAATAGTGTGTAAATACAAAAGCAAGTGAGTGCATTTTTGCACTCGGCATCTAAAGTTAAAGCACACGTATTTTTGAAAAGGGTGAATTCATGAAGCGCGATAATCAGTGCAGAAAAACAAAGAGCATGAAATTCATGTGCTTTATTCTTTGCGGCATAGGCGGCATAGTAAGTGCTTCATTATCAAGCCATGTCCTTCACGCCGCCCAAGAGCAAAAAACTACTGACACCAACCTGGCAACTTGGAAAAAAGAACTTTGGAATAAAGCTGAGCGGCTCTCTATTCGTCGGACAACATTTGACAAAGCCATAGAAGCCCAAGAGCCTAATTATAAACTACCGAGGGTTCGAACACATAAAACCTGGGATAGAATAGCTAGAATTCAGCAAAACAACAAAGCCAGTCCATCTATTAAAAAACTGACCAAAGATGGATTGCCTATCTCTTGTTCGCGTCCAAGACAAAATGAATTTCTTTTCCCAACCAAATATTTCCCACAAAAACATATGAATTCGTTAGTTGGAAGAGGTCAGAAATTAAGAAAAAAATATGGTCGCACGTTCAAACAAATAGAAGAAAAATACGGTGTCGACATCAGGGCTGTCTTGGGTATTTGGGGCAGGGAAACAGCCTTTGGTGCAGCTAAAAATCGTTTCCATGGAGTAAGAACACTGCTTTCACTGGCCTTTGCCGGTGCACCAGAAAAACGTGAACAACATACTAAAAATCTACTAAGTGCCCTTAAGTTTATCGATGAGGGGCATATTTCCATAAAAGAATTCAAAACATCTTTTGCAGGAGCCACCGGCTATCCTCAATTCACACCAGATGTATTCGAACAATATGCGGTTGATTGGGATGGTGATGGCCGTAAAAACATTTGGTCCAATGTTCCAGACGCAGTTGCATCAGCAGCAAATTATTTAAAGGGCATAGGGTGGCAACAAAACCAAACGTGGGGTTATGAGGTGGATGTACCTGATAATTTTGATTGTTGGCAAGAGGGGCCAAAAAGTAGAATGCCCGTTTCGAAGTGGCTGAAACAAGGAGTGCGCCGGGTAAATACCACAGAAGATAGGGCACAAAAATTTCCCAATGAACAACTATTAGCTCAATTCATGGCACCTGCTGGAATGAAGGGACCAAAATTCTTAGTTTTTGAAAATTTTGAGGTCTTTCGCAGGTATAATAAAGCAGACCTTTACGCACTTTTCGTAGGGCAACTAGGGAATAAAATTTATTGTAATGGCAATGTAAAGAATTGTGAATTTCGAAAACCATGGCCTCAAAAAGATACATTCAATTTTTCCCGCAAACGTATCTGTGAAATGCAAACTCATTTAAAAAAATTAAAAGCATCAGATGAAACACCAGATGGGTTGTTTGGCGGCAAAACACGTAGAGGGATTGGGACATTCGAACAACAAAACAATCTTCGTAAAACCTGTTTTCACTCAAAAAGACTATTAAAAATATTAAAACAAAATTAGAGCAATTTTGGTCAAAAATTAAGAATCTAAGAAGTCAACAAAATGCCAAAATCCATAGGTATTACTTCACTTTAAGAGTATATGAGTGAAAGAATTACAGACTATTCGTATAGAAAATCATCGGATAGACTGGAAAAGCTAAAAAACGGGCCCCACTTCTAAAAAAAGAAGACGTTCCCCAAAAGTGACGTAAGAGCCACTAAAAATCGAATAGCTGAAAAAGAAGATACTCAAAATGACACTCAATAAATATATAAGAACACGGCTGTTTGCGTCATATAGAAGGTGCTACGTCTCTTTTATGTATAAAATTCTCTTGAAAACAACATTAATTACAGCATTAGTTTTTGTGATCTGTACGCTAATAACAGTACCCGTTAAGGCGAATACAAACGCCGAGTTTTATACTTTTTTGGATAAATTCTGGCTCACAGCAAAAAAAGAAGGCATTAAACGAGATATCTTTGTGAAAGCTTTCACGGGGCTTAAAATAGATGCGGAAGTTAAAAAAGCACAAAAAAATCAGCCTGAGTTTGTTACTCCAGTTTGGTCCTACATAGAGCGAGCCGTATCTGAAAAAAGGTTGGAATTTGGCCAAAAAGAAATGATTGAAAAAGCCGAAATTCTCCAAAAAATTGAAAATAAATATGGTGTAGAAAAACAAATTCTATTGGCCATTTGGGGATTAGAAAGCACCTTTGGTCGAAATAAAGGCAAGAAGGATGTTATCAAGTCTCTTGCCACTATGGCGTTCAGAGGCAAACGAACCAAATATGGCCGCAAACAACTCATCGCAGCCTTAAAAATAATACAGCGTGGCGACATATCACTTGAAGAATTTAAAGGCTCATGGGCGGGTGCAATGGGGCACACACAATTTATTCCCGTGACCTATAATCACTATGCCGTAGACTTTACAGGAGATGGCAAGAGAGATATTTGGAATTCAGTAAGTGATGCTTTGGCTTCAACCGCCAATTATTTAAAGCGTTCTGGATGGCAAACGGGGAAAACCTGGGGCTATGAAGTTCAACTGCCGGCCAATTATAATTACTTCAGATCTGGCCGCGGCATAAAAAAAACAATAAGAGAATGGCGCAGACTAGGTATCAGTCGTGTAAATGGACGTGATTTCCCAAGACCAAATGATGTAGCTGAATTACTCTTACCAGCTGGAGCAAATGGTCCAGCATTCTTAGCGCTAAAGAACTTCCGTGTTTTAATGAGATACAATGTTTCTGTATCATATGTTCTAGCAGTCGGTCATTTAGGTGACAGATTACTAGGTTACGGGCCGTTTATAAGGCCGTGGCCAAAAACGGATAGAAAATTAAAATATGTGGAGCAAAAGGAGCTTCAAAGGCTATTAGCCCGAAAGGGGTATAAAATTGGCAAGATTGACGGTAAAATAGGTGGAGCGACAAAGAAAGCAATTAGGGGTTTCCAAAAGAACAACGGTTTACCAGCTGATGGTTATCCAAGTTACGCTGTACTTGAAAAATTACGCCAATAAATACAAACTTAAAATGAATTCACCATCTCCGGATAAAGGTTTCCACATAAATGGAATTTGAGACAGAGATGCAGATACGAAGAAGGCTTAGAGTCAAAAAGATTAGTATGACGATGAAATTTCACCATATGATCCTGATGGGCATACTTTGCCTTGGCGCAATAGCAGCAACTTTTGTTTCTACAATCTCAAAGTTGCATGCGGCTGAATCTGTCTCCACATCATATGTAAATCCATTTCCGGCTGGCGGAACATATAAGATATTGATAATCGGAGATAACTATGCAGATGGTCTCTCGCTCGGTTTGCGTTCAGCTACAGTAATAAATAAAAAAGTCAGTCTTTTTCGTGAGGTTTCTTATGGGGCTAGCCTCTTGCAGAAGAAGCGCTCCAATTGGTTGAAAAAAGTAGACACCATTTTGCAAAAACGAGTTTACGATATTGCTGTTGTTATGGTTGGTTATGGTGACAGACGTTCAGTTAAAGTCAAAGGTAAATGGCATAATATGGACACACCTGAATGGCGCACTGAATACCGTAAAAAAATAACGGCGCTATTGAGGAAGTTAGCAGTTAAAAAAATTGCGACCTATTGGGTTGGTATGCCTCTTGTAAGAGGGCGTAAAACAGCAGCAGGTCTGAAAATCATAAACGAAGTGGCAAGAAGTCAAACAGGTAGCGCCAGAGTGAAGTTTATAGACAACTGGTTGCACTTTGCTAATGAAGATGGTCAATACACCCAGTATGGACCAGATGTGAATGGTAAAATTCGTCTACTAAGACCAAAAGATGGATTGTTTTTCACACGTGCAGGCTATGAAAAATTAGGTCACTTCGTTTACAGGTTTATTCAAAAAGACTTAAGAGAAGCAAAAGCCGAGCGTAATATCCCTCTCTTTGGCGATAATTCAGAACAAGATTATCTATTGCAAAGACATGCACTCGATGACCCTAAAAAAAGAAGAAGACGCGCGGCCTTAAAAGCAAGAAATCAAGGCAAGGAACTAAAGAACAAAATCAAACAATTATCAGGTGTAGGTTTGCAGAGAAATAAATATGATACCGCAAAACATTCATCCATTACGATTGATGCTGATAAATCAGGAACGGGCAAAGCCATAACAATGCAAATTGTAAGGCCTGCAATTCCAGCAGCGGCCTTTTCAATTTCGCGGCGGTCTTCAAATTCATCAAGTTCAGATGGGGATGTAAACGGAGCTGAAGTATTAAATGAGGTTATAGGCAATACTATAGGTCTCTCATTATCCTCAGTATCACAGCAACTTCAGTCAAACAAATCCAATCGGCGCATACCTCTAACTCAAACCCCTTATTATAAATTGTTAGTACGAGGAGACGCACTACAATCTAAATCAGGCCGCGCAGATCATTTTTCTTGGATACCAGAAGCATCAGTTTCAAATGCCTCAGATAAAAAGTAAGTTCCTTCAATTCCACTATACGAAGAAGGAAGTGCTCTTCTTCAGAGCACGAACATGACGTCAGCGCGGTTGCTTAGTGGGCAACTTGAAGCGCAGCTAAGAAAGCGCGGTTGCTTAGTGGGCAACATGAAGCGCAGCTAAGAAAGCGCGGTTGCTAGTGGGCAACCCTGAAGCACTGATAAAAAGGGCGTCTCGGTCTACGCACACCTCATTCTCGCAGGGCCTCCCACCGCCTTATTAGCAGTGGGAATAGCCGTGAGAGAAAGAAACTATTTTTATCTAGGTAAAATTGATGAACCAACTAAATATTCATCAACAGCTTTAGCAGCCTGTCGGCCTTCACGTATGGCCCAAACAACCAAAGATTGACCGCGTCTCATATCACCTGCAGCAAAAACACCATCTTTACTTGTCTTGTAATCTTCGACATTAGCAAGAACATTACCACGGCCATCAAGTTCAAGGCCAAGGCCATTGATCATGCCTTCATGAATAGGGTTTACAAAGCCCATTGCAAGCAAAACAAGGTCCGCCTTTAATTCAAAGTCACTGCCTTCAATAGTCTGCATTTTCTCGTCGACTTTAACACAGTTAATCGCTGTCACTTTACCAGCACTGCCTTTGAACTCAGATGTCATAACAGACCAGTCACGATCAGCACCCTCAGCTTGGCTACTAGACGTGCGCATTTTCAAAGGCCAATGAGGCCAAGTTAAGAGTTTGTCTTCAGCTTCTGGTGGTTTTGGCATAATCTCAAGTTGAGTAACTGAAAGACAGCTTTGGCGAATAGACGTTCCGATACAGTCAGAGCCAGTATCGCCGCCGCCAATAACAACAACATGTTTTCCTTCAGCTAAAATTGGCTCATATTGCGTAACCGGTTCGTTAGAAACACGGCGATTTTGTTGGGTGAGAAAATCCATAGCAAAATGCACACCATGAAACTCACGACCAGGAATTGGTAAATCACGCGGTTCTTCAGAACCACCAGTAAGCAAGAGAGCATCATGCTCATCACGTAGATCTTCAACAGACTTATCAAAGCCAATATTGATACCAGTGTGGAAGGTTACACCTTCTTGTTCCATTTGAGTGACGCGGCGATCAATTAATTTCTTATCAAGTTTGAAATCAGGAATGCCATAACGTAGTAATCCACCAGCTTTGTTGTTCTTTTCATAAAGATGAACATCATGTCCGGCTCGCGCTAACTGTTGAGCAGCTGCCATGCCTGCCGGGCCAGCACCAACAACAGCAACACGTTTGCCAGATTGTGATGGCGCTTGTACTGGCGGTAACCAACCATTTTCCCAGGCCTTGTCAACAATCGCACATTCA
>JAJFHW010000391.1 GCA_021775385.1 Hyphomicrobiales bacterium
TGAAAATGCCAAAAAAATCATCTTTTCTAAAAACCCTCAACTATTGCAGTTTGAGGGTTTTTCTTTTTTGGAGGATTGATTGGTTGCAAATCAATCAATCCTAAATCAAGAACGCATCAATGGATAAATTCACTGTGATCAATCAATGATTTCAATGCCACCAGTCATGAGAATCTGTTTAACTGTGTAGTTGATATAAGTGAAAGTTAGAAAAAATCGTATTTAAAAGAATTAAGCAACTCAACATTTGAATATCTTCATTCTTGTTTGAGTTGGTTATGAATAAAAATAATTCGCTGTTTTTAAACTTAAGGTGAGATCTCAGTTGGTCCAGGCCAGATTATCAAGAATTAGTTCTACAGAACAAACTGTTAGAACAAAAAAATATAAAACAAATGACCACAGCAGAAATTTGGTGAAGTCTGTTTTTAAGCTGCTTTCAATTTGGAGCAGAGCAAAAAACAACGACCCCAAATTTGCTGGTAGATTAGCCGTGCTTAAAATAACCATCCTATCACTATTTACAGGCTTATTTTTAACGGCATGTAGCCAAACCTTTGAACCCACTTCTAACGCCGCAAAAAACCCAATCCCAAAAGCAACCCAAGAATTATTGCTTAAAAAAGGTATGCGGATCAGCTCTCCAATTTTCATTCGTATTTATAAAAAAGAATCTGAACTGGAAATCTGGAAACAAAAAGATGATGGATTATTCTATCCCTTCAAATCTTATCCGATTTGCAATTGGTCAGGTAAATTAGGACCTAAAATAAAACAAGGCGACAAGCAAGCACCAGAAGGGTTTTATAGGGTCTCTCGCGGGCAAATGAATCCAAACAGCAAGTTCCATCTTTCCTTTAATCTCGGCTATCCAAATCAATATGACCGCTCTTTTAACCGAACAGGGGCCAACTTAATGGTTCATGGAGATTGCCGTTCAGCTGGTTGTTATGCCATGACAGATGCTTTGGTTGAAGAGATTTATGCCCTGGCAAGAGAAGCCTTTGATGGCGGGCAAAAAAACTTTGATGTACATGCTTACCCATTCCGCATGACAACAAAAAATATGGAAAAGCACAAACGCTCAAGATGGATTAAATTTTGGAGAGACCTAAAAAAAGGGCATGACGAATTCGAACAAACAAGAATTCCTCCTATCATTCGTGTTTGTGAGCGCCGCTATCATGCAAATCCGGCTTTTGCGAATATAAATTTCCAAATTAACCCAGCCGGTCCATGCCCGGGAACACCCGGCTTTAGGCCAATGCGCCAGGCCCCAAGACTAACCATAGCAGGTCAAGAAAAGAAGAGAGACCCCATCCAAGACGTTCTTAGAGATAGCACCGACGAAGTGTCTAAGAGAGATAAAGGTTTTGACCAATTAAGTTTGCCAGATGATTTGTTTAGTGAGGATCTGGGTGGTAGCAGCCTTAGAAATGGCGTTTATTAAAAATAGCATTTTCATAAAATAAACGAGTAGAACTTGTGGCACTCATTTTTTGCGCTATTTTAAACGGGGGAATTTGAATGTCTGGAAAGCCTAAGAAAAAGAAGCATAAGGGCTTAATATTCTTCATAGTTTTCACTGTTGTTTGTGCAATTACTTTTGGCTTCTTAACAAAAAACGGTCAACAATCCCTTGATGCTTGGCGCGATAGGATGCAAACAAATCAAAACTGGTTAAGCTATAAACTTAACCGCCCTCTGCCAGGAACACCAGACCTATCAAAAAAAAGCGAACGTTTAGCCAAACTAAA
The DNA here is from genome assembly GCA_021775385.1 of Hyphomicrobiales bacterium. Classification (GTDB taxonomy): domain Bacteria; phylum Pseudomonadota; class Alphaproteobacteria; order Rhizobiales; family HXMU1428-3; genus HXMU1428-3. The sequence goes on from JAJFHW010000391.1 coordinate 1,758, forward strand.
TTTGAAATTGGGCAACCCAATTTTCATGCGTATTTTCAAACTGGAAGGTCAGTTAGAATTATGGATGAAAGGAAAAGAAGGGTTTAAACTGTTTGCCACTTATCCGATTTGTAGGTGGTCCGGCCGTTTAGGCCCTAAGCTGAAAGAAGGCGACCGCCAAAGCCCAGAAGGGTTTTACAATGTACATAAATTTCAGCTCAATCCAAACAGTCGTTGGTACAGATCCTTTAACTTAGGCTATCCAAATAGTTTTGATAAAAGCTTCAAAAGAACTGGTTCATTTCTAATGGTTCATGGGGGCTGCTCTTCAATTGGTTGCTACGCCATGACAAACCCGGTGATGAAAGAGATTTGGGAAATTGTCACGAATGCATATAAAGGCGGACAAAAAAGGTTTGCAGTACACGCATTTCCCTTTCGCATGACAGATCGGAACATGCGAGTTTACAACAATAAAAGCTGGGCACCTTTTTGGCAAAATTTAAAAGAGGGATATGATCTATTCGAAAAAACGAATATCCCGCCACAAGTTTTTGTCTGTAAAAAAACGTATAGATTCAAACCAGGTCTATTGATTGAAAAAAATCACCAGTACGAGCTGCAGAAACAATGCCCAACTACAAAAGTTAGTTCAATAATCGAATAAGTTTAGAGCCAAAACTTAACTTAATCAAAGCACGGTTTCTATAGTGGAATACTGCTAAGAGATGTGAAGAAATCAATAATCGATTGAGCTTCAAAAGTTTTAGATATGATCAGAATATGCAGACACCAAAAAATGATGGCAACGATATACATAGCCGTATAAGCAAGCGAAAAGGCACCTCCAGCATTCTTTCCCGGATAGGTGTTTTGGATCATTTGAAAATCAAGATCTCTCTCAATTCGTTTGGCCTCTCTTAAAAAAATTTTAATCTGGCTAGTCGTTCGGCGGTCAAAGATCATCGCAAATATAAGCAAGAGCACAACCATAACGGAGGCTATGACCTTGGTGGGTTGGCTTTGCAGCGTATTGAGAATAATAGGATAAAGGATACTGTTAATCGCAATGATAAACCCAAATAGCTTGGTTTTATGATCTAGAAAATAACGAAAATTGACTAGCGCCTGCTCATATTCAACCGGACGCTCTAAAATCGTAATCTTATCCATAGCTACGCAACCCCCAAAGACTTATGAATAAAAATTAATTAATAACGTATTATAAAAGCCTTTAAGCCTTAAAAGAGCAAGCTAATCAGCCATAAATTGTAGATAAAAAACAAAGACTGTGGCCTCTTTGCCTTTTTCTTAAAGCGAGCATCATTCTCTAATGACACATCCTTACAAGCACATTCGTGTGTTAAAATTTCCAAAAAACCAATATTGCAGGCACAGCAACACTGATGATTAATATCTCAAGCGGTAGCCCCATGCGCCAATAATCACCAAATTTATAGCCACCAGGCCCCATAATGAGCGTGTTATTCTTATGCCCTATCGGCGTAAGGAACGCACAACTAGCAGCAATCGCCACAGCCATTAAAAACGGGTCAGCACTCACATTGAGCCGGTTAGCAAGGTCAACAGCAATCGGAGCCGCAATCACAGCAGTTGCGGTATTATTCAGCACATCAGAAAGGGTCATGGTCACGATCATCAGCAAAGTCAAAACCACCCAGGGCTCATAGCCAAGAGTGACATCAACAATCCAGTTCGCAATCAAGCCCGTGCCACCAGAAGCTTCTAAAGCGGCGCCAACTGGTATGAGAGAACCAAGCAAAACAATCACCGGCCATTCAACACTGTCATAAATTTTTTGCACTGAAACAATGTTCAAAAGCACGTAAGCAATAACAGTCAAACCAAGTGCAAAGGGCAGATATAAAAGGCCAACACTGGCAGCTAAAATAGCCGCAGCAAATAACCCAACAGCAAGCATTGCTTTGTCACGCTTTATTACTTGCAACCCACGCTCAGCCAAAGGCAAGCAGCCAATCCAGTTGGTAATTTCCGATAAACGTTCAGTTGGTCCATAAAGCAATAAGATATCACCAGCTTTAATTTCAGACCGGCGAACTCTCTCGTGAATTTTCTCACCCTGGCGAGAAATCCCCATCAAAGTCACGTTATGACGATAAAGCAATCTTAGGTTCAAGGCTGATTGCCCTTCAATACGCGCACCTTCAGGTACAACAACTTCCATAAAACTCGTGTCAGCAGCAACAAGTGCACGTTCATGTTTTTCAGAACCAACAAATTCAACGCCAATAATGCCCGCCAGTTCTTCGATCATTTGTGGGTTGGCTTCAACCACTAAAATATCACCAGCTTCAATCACTTGCCATGCTGGTATACCAGGTAGTTTATTGCCGCGCCGTACAACACCAATGACCTGCACATCACCTGCGTCTTCAAGAGCTTCGACATCCCTCAAACGCTCACCAACTAGTAAGCTATCGCTGGCAACACGAACTTCGGCAACATAATCATCAAACTGGAAAAGTTCTTTTGCTTGGTTCTGATCTCCCCTGGCGCGCGGGATCATTCGCCAGCCAATTAGAGCTACAAAAAGAACACCAACAAAGGCACAAATTAAGCCAACAGGTGCAAAGTCAAACATTTGAAAAGGCTCGCCAAGAGCCTTTTCTCTATAACTGGCGATGATAATATTTGGTGGAGTACCAATGAGCGTGACAAGGCCGCCAAGGATGGAAGCAAAAGACAAAGGCATGAGGGTTAGAGCAGGGGAACGTCCCGCTTTTTCAGCCGCTCTCAGATCAACTGGCATAAGCAAAGCAAGCGCACCAACATTATTCATCACAGCTGAAAGGGCAGCAGCTAATCCGGCCATGATCCCAATATGGGAAGACAATTTTCTACTGCTATCAATCATATAGCTTGAATTTAGTTCAATCGAACCTGAGTTTGAAAGACCTTTCGAGACAATCAGCACAAGGGCAATAATAATCACGGCCGGGTGACCAAAACCAGAAAACGCAGTGGCTTGCGGAATAACGCCAAGGATTACCCCAGCTATTAACGCGGCAAAAGCTACCAGGTCATAGCGAAATCGCCCCCAAAGCAAAAGTGCAAACACTGCACCCAATAGGCTAAAAAGCATAATCTGATCAGTGGTCATAAATTGCCCCTATTATAGAACCGCTATTGAATTAAGGTTTCTGTTTTAAACTAACTCTTTTAAAATCCATAATGATTTTATTTAAATGTACCTAGACTTCGCAAGCTCGAAAAAAGAAAAAAAGTACTAACTCAATACAAAGAAAAAGCACTCCTGACAAATTTGTCAATGAGTGCTTTTGCAATCTATCCATATTTTATAGTGATCTACAAAATGGACAATATGGTGAGTTAAATAGTCAGGGAATTAAACACTAACATAAATAACACCTAGCTTAACTTACCATGACAATGTTTGTACTTCTTACCAGAACCACAAGGGCATTTATCATTTCGAGCAACTTTACCCCAAGTCGATGGATCATTCGGGTCAATCGTCTTAGCTGACTGGCGGCTCCGTACCTGTACAGGCATACCTTCAGCTTCATCTGGGTGAAACTCATCTTCCCCGGATGAATAATCCATATGATGGGCTTCCATCTCTGGTAGCTCAGCATCATCAAGTGATGGGAGGTCATCACCAGAAAGCTCAACATGCGATAATTGGCCAGTCACTGCTTCTCTCAATTGACCAAGCATAGCTTCAAAAAGAGTAAAACTCTCCGTCTGATATTCATTAAGAGGGTCACGTTGACCATAGCCACGCAAACCAACAACCTGTCTAAGGTGCTCTAACGTGATCAAATGTTCGCGCCATAAATGGTCAAGTGATTGCAAAAGAACGGATTTTTCAACCTGTCGCATTAAATCCGGGCCAATATCAACCGCCTTTTTCGCAGCAGCTTTTTTGGTTTCTTCTGTCAAACGACCGATAATTTCTTCGTCAGCAATACCTTCTTCGCTAGCCCAATCTTTAATTGGAAGCTCTAAATTGAAAACACGCTCAACTTCCTCGGACAAACCTTCAACATCCCACTGTTCTGCATAAGCATTGTTCGGAATGTATTTGGGTACAATTTCATCAATCAGCTGCAAACGTAAATCTTCAACAGTTTCAGAAACTTCCTCATCGCGCATCAATTCAATACGTTGATCAAAGATAACTTTTCTTTGCTCATTCATAACATTATCGAATTTTAAGAGGTTTTTCCGAATATCGTAGTTGTGAGCTTCAACCTTCTTTTGAGCTTTCTCAAGCGCTTTGTTAATCCAAGGATGAATAATCGCTTCCCCATGTTCCAGGCCAAGTTTAGAAAGAACACCATCCATTCGATCCGATCCAAAGATCCGCATCAAGTCATCATCTAATGAAAGGTAGAATTTAGAAGAGCCCGGGTCACCCTGACGGCCCGAACGACCACGAAGCTGATTATCGATCCGGCGACTTTCATGACGCTCAGTACCTACAACATAAAGACCACCAGCATCTAAGGCTTGTTTTTTCTTAGCTTCAACTTCAGAGGTAAGCACAGAGATTTTTTCATCGCGCTTGACACCCTCTGGCATGTCTCCAACTTCATTCTCAATGATCATTTCCAAATTACCACCAAGCTGAATGTCAGTACCACGGCCAGCCATGTTAGTCGCAATAGTCACTGCACCAGGACAACCCGCATCAGCAATGATAGACGCTTCTTGTTCGTGGTGGCGCGCATTTAGAACAGCGTGTTTAACTTTCTGTTCTTTTAAGAGGCTAGCTAAAAGTTCAGATTTTTCAATTGATGTTGTACCAACCAGAACAGGTTGGTTACGAGTTTGGCAATCTTTTATGAGCTCAATAATAGCTTCATATTTTTCTTTAGAAGTCCGGTAAACTTCATCATCTTCATCTAACCGAGAAACGGGTTTATTAGTAGGAATATCAAGCACATCGAGGCCGTAAATATCCATGAATTCTTCAACTTCCGTCGCAGCCGTACCTGTCATGCCGCAAAGCTTGTCATAAAGACGGAAGTAATTTTGAAACGTAATTGAGGCCAGTGTTTGGTTCTCTGGCTGGATTTCAGCACCTTCTTTAGCTTCAAGAGATTGATGAAGACCATCAGAATAACGGCGTCCGTCCATCATCCGGCCAGTAAATTCATCAATGATGATCACAGCATTATTCTTAACAATATAATCTTTATCTTTAAGGAACATATGATGAGCTCGTAGAGCATTACTTAGGTGATGAACAAGAGTCACATTCTCAACATCATAAAGGTCGCCTTCAGTTAACAATTCAGCGTCTTTGAGTAATTTTTCTGCATGTTCATTACCAGCATCAGTTAAGGCAACTGATTTAGCTTTTTCGTCAATCTCATAATCATCAGGGGTAAGTTGAGGAACAATTTTATCAATGGCCGTGTAAAGATCTGTTTTATCTTCAACAGGTCCGGAAATAATAAGAGGGGTCCGCGCTTCGTCAATGA
>JAJFHW010000392.1 GCA_021775385.1 Hyphomicrobiales bacterium
TCTATTTTTCACTTAGCTGAAATGCTCTAAACTTTTAAAAATTTAGTGCGACGGGTGCATAGCATCCCGAAGATAAATGCAGGTTAGCGTTGCAAACACAAAGGCTTGCAAGAACGCAACCAAAAACTCAAGTGCGGTTAATGCCACACCAATTGCAAAAGGCATAACAGTTGCCAGCACACCTAATGTTCCTAACGATCCAAGACTGATGATAAAACCAGCAAACACTTTCATTGCCACGTGACCAGCTAACATGTTCGCGAATAAACGAAGAGATAGACTAATTGGACGTGATAAGAAAGAGATTACTTCAATCGGCACCAAGATTGGCAAAAGCACGACAGGTACATCAGGAATAAATAATTTTAAAAATCCAAATCCATGCTTATAGAAGCCATAACCAACCACCACTGTCATCACAAGCATAGCTAGTGCGAATGTAATGATGATGTGACTTGTAACTGTGAAAGCATGCGGCACTGGAATTATGCCGAATAAATCAGTTGGCAACAAACCAATGACGTTACAGAAAAGGACAAAGATAAAGAGAGTGAAAACAAGGGGGAAGAACTTCATTCCTTCAGACCCCAGAATTTGACGTACAAGATTGGCAATAAATTCATATGACATTTCAGCAACTGATTGCCAACGCCCTGGAACCAATGCTCTACCACGCATGCTAAAGATAAGGAATGCAGCGCTCAGACCAACGGCTAGCACCATATATAGTGTTGAGTTGGTAAAAGACGCATCAATACCAAAAAATTCCATTGGAAATAACGTCTTAATTTCAAACTGGTGAATTGGGTCTAAACCGCCTTGTTCACTTGCCACGTTGCATCTCCATCTCTGTGCTTCAGATGCCCACCAGGCATCCGCCAATTTTGTACTTCAGTTGCCCGCTAGCAACCGTAAGTTTTGTTCTTCAGTTGCCTTTTATTTGCTTCAGATGCCCACAAAGCATCCGCAAAAGCAACAGGGCTTTTTAAGTTGTGTCTCAGGTGCTTTAATTAGCCACTGAGATTTACAGACCTTGATCTTTTCCATCCAAAGAACCGGCCTCTTGTTCTTTTTTAGCTAGTCGCAAGACATTATTCACACCTGCGCCAAAACCAAATAGCATAAATAGAATGAGCCATAACGGCTTAGTATCAAACCATGTATCAAATTGCCATCCTAAAAATGCGCCAACGAGAACAGAAACCACAAACTCAGTACCCATACGCATAGCTTTACCTATGGCGTTTCCATCCTGTTCAGGCGTTTTATTTGCCTGATCTTTATGGATGGTATCCATTTGATCCTTTAGCTGACCAAATCTATCCTCAAGGGCTTTATCTCCCTTTAAGGTGCTTTTTTCATCTTGGTCAGATGGAGATGGCATTGATACCTCATTTTCAGGTCTTTGATCATGTCTGATCACAGCTCCCTCAGCGGGCTGGACCATAGTCTTGCCATTTTCCGCTGTCAAGCGCTCGACCCTGCTTTTAGGTGTTTTGTCGCGATTTAATTTTCGATTTTTAGAAATATCTTGATTTTCAGCCAAAATACTCTGGTTTTATGGTATTTCCTGGTTTGTTAAGCAAGTAGAAAACATCAAATCTCTCGTTTTCAGCACTTTTAAAATATCTTGAAATTTTAAGAGGCTTTTGCCTCAATTGCGAGAGCGTGAATTTTCCCATTTAGCTCTTCAGCTAAGATTTTATTGATTGCTTGATGAATTTGCAATCTGGATTTCCCTACGAACTCATTTGAAACCACTTTCACACGGAAATGACTTTCTCCAGTTCCTGGTGAGCCGGCATGCCCAGAATGCAAATGGCTTTCATTGATGACTTCTAATGAAATTGGTGACAAGGCTTTTTCTAATTTTACAGTAATGATATCTACGGCAGAGGGCTGATCTGACTGATTGATTGACATTTTTTCTTTCCTAAGTTTTAGAGCATATTACTTTTGTATAAGTGCAAACTTCAAAAAAATAAATTTTGCTGCGTTCTTTTGTTTTCGTGTGAGCAAAATTAAGCTATAGTGCGACGCCCTTTGAGACTGAACTATCAGCTTTTTGTGGTAAAATAATCTCGAAAGATAAATTTTATTCTTACTTCTTGCTCACAGGTTATGGGTTTTTCATTTGTGAACTAGATAACACACTATTTAAAAATGATCACTTTATAGAACTAATCTTCTTTTTTAGCTCTAACCTCTGACTGAGGTTACAATTTATGAAGTTTGTTCTTGTGATTGTGACCTGCGAAAATTTAGGCAACCAGATATATAGGTTTTTATGAAACTCACATCCAAGTATTTTGATTCTATTCGTGTTAAGCCAGAAGATGACCGCTCGAAGAAAGAAGAAGGCGCTCAATGTAATTGGCGCAGCTGCGAGAGACCAGGTAAATTTCCTGCGCCGAAAGGGCGCGATAAGGAAGGTGAATATTACCTCTTTTGCCAACATCACGTTCGCGAATATAATAAAAAATATAATTATTTTGTTGGTATGGACGCTGATGATATTGTCGATTATCAAAAAGAATCTTCAACTGGTCACCGCCCGACCTGGGCCTTTAAAGAAAAAGAAGCTCTCAAAAAAGGCCAGCGCTCAGTTCATGACCCTATGAACTTTATTGATGAAGACGAAGCTGATACAGCGCCTAAGACCGCTGGTGGCCGGCGCCTTCGAAATATGGAACGAAAATCTCTAGATGACCTTGGCTTGCCTGGAAGTGCGTCTAAGGATGATATCAAAACCCGCTATAAAGAACTTGTCAAACGACACCATCCTGATTTGAATGGCGGCGATCGCAATTCAGAAGAGAAACTAGCTGAAGTGATTAATGCTTATAACTATTTGAAAAAAGTTGGAATGGTTTAAGCCAAAGCTTTATCGTTTACGTGATACACACCGGTTTTTTATCTTGCTGAAATCTTACTTACTATTGATTGCTTTTTTTGATGATCTCATTTTGAAAAACTTTTCTTTTGTAAAATTAAGCTCATAAACTTGATAATTTTCTGTAGAGTGATCTATAAATATAGATCTTTAAAATAACAAAGAATTTAAGAAGCTAAATGGTTAGCTTAAGAAATGGACTTTTGTTAAATGACCGCTATGAATATGCCTGCTGAAGAAATGATGCCTGATTGTGAAGTTTCTGTTGAAGACCTATTTGGTTTTAAAAGCAATTTAAAGATGCCTGCTTTTCGTGAAGCCAACACACATGTTCCTGAAATTGATGAAGATTATCTTTTTAACCGGGAAGTGACACTCGCCATTTTGGCCGGGTTTAAACATAATCGCCGTGTCATGGTGCAGGGGTATCATGGTACGGGTAAATCTACTCATATTGAACAAGTGGCAGCTCGCTTAAACTGGCCTTGTGTTCGGGTTAATCTTGATAGCCATGTCAGCCGGATTGACTTGGTCGGTAAAGATGCCATTGTTCTTAAAGACGGCAAGCAAATCACTGAGTTTAAAGAAGGCATTCTGCCTTATGCTTTACAATCAAATACAGCGCTAGTCTTTGATGAATATGATGCCGGCCGAGCTGATGTGATGTTTGTTATTCAACGAGTTTTAGAAGTTTCCGGTAAGCTCACTTTGCTTGACCAAAGCAAAGTTATTCGCCCTCACCCTGCGTTTCGTTTGTTTGCAACAACCAATACAATTGGTCTTGGTGACACCTCAGGTCTGTATCATGGCACGCAACAAATCAACCAAGGCCAAATGGACCGTTGGTCAATTGTAGCCAGCCTCAACTATTTGCCACATGATGATGAGGTTGACATTGTTAAGTCTAAAGTAAAAGAGCTTGCTGCAACTGAAACTGGTTCAGATGACATTTCCAAAATGGTTCGGGTAGCTGATTTGACAAGAAGCGCACTCATGAATGGCGACCTTTCAACCGTGATGAGCCCGCGGACAGTTATTACATGGGCTGAGAACACCGCCATTTTCGAAGATATTGGTGTTGCGTTTCAACTCAGCTTTTTGAATAAATGTGATGAGCTTGAAAAGGGTCTTGTTGCTGAATTTTATCAGAGGTGCTTTGATAAAGATCTTCCACAATCAACAGCAAGCTTAGCGTTAAGCTAAGTTGTCTCTTTAGTGCTCCTTCGGTTGCCTACTAGCAACCGTCGCTTTTTAGTGCTCTTTCGATTGCCCACTAGCAACCGTCGCATTTTAGTGTTCCTTCGGTTGCCCATTAGCAACCGCGATTAAGCAAGGGCACGCATTAAGTTAGGATGATTGAACGATGGCACCGACCACAAATCAGAATAATAAAGCAAAAGAGAAATTTCGTGAAGCTCTCAAGGGCTGCGCTAGGGCTGTTTCTGGCAATGATGAGTTGCAGATGACGTTTGGTCAAGATGGCCCAACAATGACTGGTGATACCGTTTTACTTCCTGATTTGCCTTTAAAGCCTACACCTAGAGATGTGCAAGTTTTACGGGGCATGGCTGATAGCCTTAGCCTGAAAGCTAGTTGTCATAACACTAGTGCGCATCAAAAACGCGTTCCTTATGATGCGGAAGCACGCATGATTTATGACGCTATGGAAGAAGTGCGTTATGAAATGATTGGCTCCCAGCGCATGGCTGGCATGGAAGAAAATTTATGGGCACGCCAGCAAAGTGACTTAAAGACACGCTATGTCAATCCAATTTTTAGTTCAGATGATGTCACACTTCATACTGCTTTAAGCTTATTGGCGAGAGAAGCGATGCAAGGCAAACCTCTCAATGGCAAAGCTGCTGAAGTCGCCAATCATTGGCGTGACGATCTCACGAAAAAATCAGATAATCTTTTTTCGTCTTTATTAGATGTTATACATGATCAAGATGCTTATGCATCTGAAGTGATTAATCTGTTAGAAACTTTGAATATAGATGCTGGAACTGAAGAACCGGGCTCTAATGAAGGCGAATCTGAATCTGAAGCGCTCAGTGAAGATTCAAGTGACATGCTTGAAGATCAAGATGGAGGGATTCCAGATGAAGATAATTCAGAAGGGGAGGCTGACCCTTCTGATGATAGCGAGGGGGATGATCGGGAAGATACTGAATTTAGTGATCAGTCTATCGGCGATGGAGAAGCTGATCAGCAAACAAGTCCAGCGCAAGAGCAAGCCGCTCTTCCTAATTTTTCCGTTCTTGAAGTGCCTGAAGCCTTTGGTTACAAAATCTATACTAAACGGTTTGACGAAGTCATCACAGCTGAAGATTTGGCACAATCTAGTGAGCTTGAGAGACTTCGTAGTTTACTAGACAGGCAGTTGGAGAGCTTAAATAGAGCTGTCTCACGCCTTGCCAATAAATTACAACGTAAATTATTGGCTCAGCAAAACAGGGCTTGGGAATTTGATCTAGAGGAAGGTGTTCTCGATGCGGCTCGTCTTTCTCGAGTGGTTACAGATCCGTTTTCTTCTCTCTCATTTCGGCAAGAATCTGACACTGAATTTCGTGACACGGTTGTAACTCTTTTGATTGATAATTCAGGCTCTATGCGGGGCCGACCCATTATGATTGCAGCTAGTTGTGCTGATATATTTGCTCGCACACTCGAGCGCTGTGGTGTGAAGGTTGAAATTTTAGGCTTTACTACAAAAGCCTGGAAGGGCGGCGAAGCACGGGGTGCCTGGGAAGAAGCCGGTAAACCTGGCCAACCTGGTCGTTTGAATGATATTCGGCACATTGTTTATAAAACAGCTGATAGCCCGTGGCGCCGTGTGCGCAACAATTTAGGCTTGATGATGCGTGAAGGCCTGTTGAAAGAGAATATCGATGGTGAAGCCCTAACATGGGCGCATAAGCGATTGCTGGCACGACCAGAACAACGGCGCATCCTAATGGTTATTTCTGACGGTGCGCCGGTGGATGATTCTACTTTAAGTGTGAACCCTGGTAATTTCCTCGAACAACATTTGCGCAATGTTATTACAGAAATTGAAGAGCGCTCGAAAGTTGAGCTGATTGCGATTGGTATTGGTCATGATGTAACGCGATATTATAAACGAGCTGTTACAATCACGGATGCCGAAGATTTGGCAGGCGCTATGATTGATAAACTCACTGAACTCTTTGATGAAAATCCAAAAAAATAGGATTTTTTTGGTTTTGTTTTCTCTCGCGGGCAAAGGCAGCAAAGCTGCCACCCTACGAGGTGCAACGCTAAGCGTTGACGGCCAAAGGCCTACGTTTTTTGTTCACAGATGATAGATAGTTTTGTTTTCTCTCGCGGGCAAAGGCAGCAAAGCTGCCGCCTCCAACGTGGGGCGATGCTAAGGATAGAAGTGTTGATTAATGTTTCTATCTCTAGTTTGAACTATCCCTTCAATAGAATTATCATTTAATTTATGCCTTAAAGGTGTCACTCCTTATTTATATATTTGTGATGTTTTTTAAGTGACTGGCCAGAAATGTTAACTATGATGTGCCCTAGAACATAGCTCTTATGGAGATAAGAATTTTATGAACCGCATTTCAATTCTGCATACTATTTTTTCTTCTTTTATGATGACCATGATGGCTGTGTTTATTCACTTTCTTGCCGTTGCGTCACCTGCGATGGCTGGTGCCAAACCTGATGTAACAAAACTTACACCTCAAAGAATCGCTTTAAAGGCCCGTCCAGTTGCTTTCAAACGGGGTGAAGCTGGGCGTAAAATTTTTGGATCTTTGATCTTTAAAAATGGTTTTTCACTTTCTTCTTCGTCTCCCTATTGGGGTGGGTTGTCTGGCATGGCAATTTCTAGAAAGGGAGAGAAACTTGCTCTTGTTTCTGATGCCGGATTTTGGGCAATGCTTAATCTTGATTACGCTTCAAAACAATTAAAGGCACCTACGGAGGCTTTGGTTGGTCCGCTTCTTTCAAGCAAAGGGAAACCTTTAAAACGCGGCCGAGACAGAGATGCAGAAGCCATAACGCTTTTACAAGGAAATAAGTTTTTTGGAAAAGCTCTCATTTCTTTTGAAGACAATCATCGCATAGGCCGATTTACCATTGGGAAAAATGGAATTAACTCTGCACCAAACTATTTGAAATTACCTTCAATAACTAGGCGACTTAGAGGAAATGCCGGACTTGAAGCCATGGCGATTTTAAGAGGTGGGAAGTATAAAGGGGCTCTTGTTGCTATTGCACAGTCAAAAAAGGACAAGAACAGAAACTTTATTGGCTGGATTGTCCGTAAGGGGAAAATTCAAAAAATCCGTTTTACGCCACCTCCTCTTGATAAATACCGGATTACTGATGCTGTGAGCCTTGCGAACGGTGACCTATTACTCTTAGAGAGACGTTATAAATTTTTAACGGTTAATATTCGTGTGCGCTACGTTAAGCAGTCGGAGTTATTTTCTAAACGGCCGATTAGCGGGCGGATAATCCTAAAAGCGAATAACCATGACCATGTGGTTGATAATATGGAAGGCATCTCTGCTCATACCAATAAAAAGGGCGAAACCATTGTCACTCTGATTTCCGATGATAATTTCAATGGTTTCCAGCAAACGTTACTGATGCAATTTGCTTTGCCTAATAACTGGAAAGTAGCGTGGAAATAAGTATTATTTCTGTTTTTTCTCTCACGGCTATTCTAAGCGCTTTTTAATGGCACTTCAGTTGGCTATTTTGTGCTTCAGATGCCCACAATACATCTGCATTAGCAACCTATGTTGCAAACAGAAAAAGCCAAGCGCGAAGACGCCTGGCTTAGAATTTCTTCTTAAAAAGCTTTATTAAGCAGTTACTGCTGCTGCTTTCTTTTCAATTTCTCGTTTGATGCGACGTGCACTGATTGAAAGCTCAGTTTTACGAGCTTTGATCAAAAACGCATCTAATCCACCGCGGTGCTCAACAGAGCGAAGTGCATGGGCACTAACACGAAGATTGAATTTGCGGCCTAAGCTATCGCTTTGAAGGCTTACATTGCACAGATTTGGCAAAAAACGACGACGAGTTCTATTGTGCGCATGGCTCACATTGTTGCCTGACTGCACTCCCTTGCCTGTTAATTCACAGCGCCGTGACATCTCTTAAATCCTTATAAACTTGCACTACTTGGTTATTTGAAATGGCACCTTATTTTAAAAAGGTTTCCTAAATCAAAATTAAATAGCGCCGCACTCATATTAGTGCTTTTAAAATTATCTTCACTCTCAACAATAGCTTAGTTCGTTTTAGATCTCATCTAAAAATCGATAGAGACAGTTTAAAACGAGATTAATCTTCGAAAAACAACATTCCAAAGCAAAATGCTTGATATATAGCTAAATTGAGAAAATATATGCATGAGAAAAAATCTTGTGCATAAGCGGCCCTTTATAATGCACTTTTTCCCTC
>JAJFHW010000393.1 GCA_021775385.1 Hyphomicrobiales bacterium
TAATCAACCTTTTTATTTGGGTCCATTTCTAAAATATCAAGGCAAATAAATTTTGATAATTTGAAAGCCATGTCTACATTGTCCTTGCAATCGAAAAACAAAGCCTTATCAATCTCAGATGATGAGTTGAATTCTATTATTACCATTTTACTTACATCACAACATTTCTTCATTTTATTTAATTCTTCCTCACTCCAAGAATGTAAAAACATTGGAAATTCGAGACCATATTTTTCTTGCTCAAAGTATTTAATTATCGTGAAGCCCTTGACTACAGAACATTGTTTTATTTCTAGAAAAGCTCCATGGTAACCAAAAGTATAGAGGCACTTAACGGCATCTTCTAAATCAGAAAATTTATTCCGGCCTTTAAAATGGGGTGGTGAATATTCACAAAAGCAATATCTATATAGTCCATGAATTATCACCCCTAGAATAATTATTAAAAAAAACAAATACAACTTTCTACTTCCTTATTAATTTGTATGCTGGAACTATTGACTAGGGAAGCGAACTTTGAGCGATTGCTGTTGTTCAATCTAGGTACTCACACAGTAATATTATAAAAAAATATACTATCTCTTGAATCTACTGGCAAAAAGACTTAGTGCAACAACATAAACGATGCCCAAAATTACGAATAATAGATCATTATCGAGTCTAAATTTGATCTCATAATAAAAAAGGCCAGGATGGAACATCCTGACCTATAAAATCAACTTAGCTTTTAAAATCGATTTAATATTTGCGCTCGACCATTTTCTTTTTTAGTTCGGCAATGGCTTTGGCTGGGGACAAGCCCTTTGGGCAGGCTTTGGCGCAGTTCATGATTGTGTGACAGCGATAGAGGCGGAACGGATCTTCTAAATTATCCAAGCGCTCGCCTGTTGCTTCGTCGCGGCTGTCTGCTACCCAGCGGTAGGCTTGTAGTAAGGCTGCTGGGCCTAGGTATCTGTCTGAGTTCCACCAGTATGATGGACAAGATGTTGAGCAACATGCGCACAAGATGCATTCATAAAGCCCGTCGAGTTCTGCGCGGTCTTCAATGGATTGTTTCCATTCTTTTTGCGGCTCTGGTGTGGTCGTTTTCAACCATGGCTCGATAGAGCGATGCTGTGCGTAGAAGTGGCTTAAGTCTGGCACCAAATCTTTCACTACAGACATGTGCGGCAATGGGTAGATTTTAACCGCACCTTTGATCTCATCAAGGCCTTTGGTACAGGCCAATGTGTTTGAGCCATCAATGTTCATTGAGCATGAGCCACAAATACCTTCGCGGCATGAGCGACGGAATGTCAATGTTGGATCAATTTTGTTTTTGATCCAAATGATGCCATCAAGAACCATTGGACCGCAATCATCCATATCAACGAAATAAGTGTCGATTTGCGGATTTTCATCATCATCAGGTGACCAACGGTAAATATGAAATTCACGCCAGTTGCCGCCTTTAACAGGCTTGTTCCAGGTTTTACCCTGTTTTGGTTTTGACTTCTTTGGCAGTGTTAGCTGGACCATCTTTTCGTCCCTACCTTCATCTAATCAGCTTGTGCAATTTGCACTGGTTTTATTTATTATACTGTCTGTATATTGACACTTTGATAAAGCGTGACTTCTCTTAATAAACGCGTGCTTTTGGTTTGATGTAATCAATTTCTTCAGTGAGTGTGTAATTGTGCACGGGACGGAAGTCGAGTTGAACTTTGCCATCGTCGCCAACCCACGCCAATGTGTGTTGCATCCAGTTTTCATCATCACGATCTGAATAATCTTCACGCGCATGAGCGCCGCGGCTTTCTTTACGGTTCACAGCGGAATAAGCCGTTGTAAGCGAGCACGCCATCAGGTTATCAAATTCTAATGTTTCCATCAGATCTGAATTCCAGATTAATGATTTATCTGTAACTGAGATGTCGTCTTTACCGTCCCAAACTTCTGTGACGCGGCGACAGCCTTCTGCCATGCTTTCTTCCGTACGGAACACTGCAACATCTTCTTGCATGGCTTTTTGCATGGTCAAGCGCATTTCAGCGGTTGATGTACTGCCCTTTGCATGACGTGTTTTATCAAAGCGACCAAGAATTTTGTTGATTTGTTCTTTGCTTGCTTTCGGAGCGCTCTCATTACCGTCTACAATTTGCCCAGCGCGAATGCCCGCAGCGCGGCCAAACACAACCAAGTCAATTAGTGAGTTTGAGCCCAAACGGTTTGCACCGTGAACCGACACACAAGCTGCTTCACCCACTGCCATCAGGCCTGGTACAACGCTATCTGGATCATCACCTTTTTTGGTGAGTACTTCACCCCAATAGTTACATGGGATACCGCCCATATTGTAGTGCACTGTTGGCAAAACTGGGATTGGTTCTTTGGTAACATCGACGCCTGCGAAAATTTTCGCGCTTTCTGAAATACCTGGGAGACGCTGGCCTAAAACGGCTGGGTCAAGGTGATCCAGGTGCAGGTAAATATGATCATTTTCTTTACCAACACCTCGTTTTTCGCGGATTTCCATTGTCATTGAACGTGACACGACATCGCGGCTAGCAAGGTCTTTGGCGGTTGGCGCATAGCGCTCCATGAAGCGTTCACCTTCAGAGTTCACGAGGTAACCGCCTTCACCGCGGGCACCCTCTGTAATCAAGCAGCCAGCTCCGTAGATGCCTGTTGGGTGGAACTGAACGAATTCCATATCTTGTAACGGCAAGCCTGCTCTTGCGACCATGCCATTGCCATCACCTGTGCAAGTGTGGGCCGAGGTGCATGAGAAGTATGAGCGGCCGTAACCACCTGTTGCCAAAATAACTAATTTGGCGTTGAAGATGTGCATTGTGCCATCATCGAGATTCCAGGCAATAAGACCTTCGCATTTGCCATCATCACTCATGATGAGATCTAGACCGAAATATTCAATGAAGAATTCAGCATTGTTCTTTAGTGATTGACCATAAAGGGTGTGCAGAATGGCGTGGCCGGTTCTGTCAGCAGCGGCGCATGTGCGTTGCACAGGAGGTCCATCACCGTTATTTTGCATGTGACCGCCAAATGGGCGCTGATAGATTGTGCCTTCTTCTGTACGTGAAAACGGTACACCGAAATGGTCTAGCTCATAAACGGCTTCTGGCGCTTCACGGCAAAGATATTCGATTGCGTCTTGGTCACCTAACCAGTCTGATCCTTTTACAGTATCAAACATGTGCCATTGCCAGCTATCTGGCCCCATATTGCTCAATGAAGCTGCGATGCCACCCTGGGCTGCTACAGTGTGTGAGCGGGTTGGGAATACTTTCGTGATACACGCTGTTTTAAGCCCTGCTTGAGCTGCACCTAATGTTGCGCGCAAGCCTGAGCCACCAGCCCCTAATACTACAACATCATATGAATGCTCAATGGTTTTATAGCCCAAACCGTTGGTTTCGTTTGTTGCGTTCATGGTTTTTTAAGCTCCGAAGCTGAGTTTTAATAGAGAATAAACACCTGCCAGCGCGACGAAGGAGGTGAAGAATGTATTGAGGATAAGAAGGCCGATTTTACTGCCTTCATTGTGCACATAGTCCTCGATGACGACCTGCATGCCTAAGCGCATGTGGTAGGTTGCTGAAATAACAAATGCAACAGCTAAAACCAGATGCAATGGATTTTGGAAAAATGCTTTTACGCCTGGTAGATCTTGTCCCACGAGGTGAAATGCCGCATAGACAAGGAACACGGACAATAATAGGTTAGCAAGACCAGTAACCCGTTGGCGCCAAAAATGCTCTGAACCCTCATTTGCGGTCCCTAAGCCTTTCACATTTGAAAGAGGTGTCCTGTAAGACATAGATATTCTTCTCCGGCTTGGCATTTGTTCTTTTATCTACTTTGAGATATGAACCCACGCCCTTAGTAATTTATTATTTGGCTATTCTCGCTCATATTACGATACGAGTGAGATGATTAGACTTATTTTGTTTGTTTTACCGCTAAAACTTTTTATTTGTGTGCTCAAAATTTTGAGGATTAACTCTTTAGATGTTAATTTAACTGCAAAGCATAAACCAAAGCGCACCAGTGATAATGATTGGTCCCACAACACCTATTCTCGCCATTGTTTCAACTGTTGCTAAGTTAAAGCCTTTGGCAAAATCCCAAATGAAGTGACGAATTCCGCCAAACATGTGATGGAAGAAGCCCCACGTTGCTAGTAACAAAACAAATTTGCCAATAATTGTATCTAGCAAAGAATTGACCCAGTTAAAATATGCTGGACCGCTTGCCGCTGCCATGAGCCACCAGGTAAAAATCAAAATTCCAAAATAAAGCCCAATACCTGTCAAACGGTTCATTATCGACATGGTCATTGTCAGCATTGGAGAGTAAATTTGTATATGCGGCGATAAGGGCCGCGCAGCTTTGAGCTTGTTTTGGCTCATAAGTTCCCTCACAATTGTATCTCATT
>JAJFHW010000394.1 GCA_021775385.1 Hyphomicrobiales bacterium
TCTACTGTTTTACGTTTTTGAAGTGGGCACTTTTAGTAGTTTGAGTGTACACTTTTTTTATGGGCAGATACTTAATTAATCGTAAGGTTAGGTCGATGACAAAAAAAGAGATAAAAACAGCTAAATACATCATCCCCAAGTTAGAAATAGATGAAATGGCTGGCTTAACGAAAACACATTTTCTAAATGAAAACGCCAAGAGGGTTAATAAGTCCTTGGGAGATTTAACCGGTCTAACGGGGTTGGGAGTTCATATTATAGAAGTGCCGGTTGGTTGTGTCTCGACGGAGCATCACAAGCATTATTTTGAAGATGAATGTGTTTATATTTTAGAAGGAACAGCTAAGGCGCATATTGGAGAAGATGAGTTTTCGGTAATGGCCGGAGACTTTATTGGTTATCGTGCTGGTGGGGAGGCTCATCATTTAGTGAATGATGGAAATGAGGTTTTAAAAGTTATTGTTGTGGGGCAGCGATTATCTCATGATGTGGGAGACTATCCTCATTTGAATAAGCGTATATACCGAAATGAAGGACTGGCTGCTGATTTAATTGATTTAGGAGATGTTGAGCATCCTATAGTTGGTAAGAAAAAATAATAGTTTAGAATTATTCTAAAAAATTTTGGTTGGTTCTATCAGTGATGATTTGTGGTAAAATTGGATAACGAGATCTTAAAAAAATGAAATTTGATCTTATATATTAGTTATGGGGAAAGGTTCTCTTCAGCTTGTCATCTCTTTGCTTCAGTTGCCCACATAGCATCAGCACTAGCAACCGGCTCAGCATCCTCAAAAAGCAACAGTCGTGGCAACCGTGAATATTTCAAACAGGAACTTACTTACAGGAGGTAGTTATGTTTAGTTCACTTAATTTAACTGAATATCTTGGCTTTATGTTTGGTCTTTATCTTGTGGCTGCTGGTATTGGACTGCTTTTGGAACGAGATGATTATCAAGTGATGCTTGATGAGTTTTATGAAAACCCGGCTCTTGGATATATTTCAGCAGTTTTAGTTTTTGCTCTAGGT
Source organism: Hyphomicrobiales bacterium (assembly GCA_021775385.1). Lineage (GTDB taxonomy): Bacteria > Pseudomonadota > Alphaproteobacteria > Rhizobiales > HXMU1428-3 > HXMU1428-3. Next base: position 1,031 of record JAJFHW010000394.1, read on the forward strand.
GTGGTGGTTGTTAGACTACATAATGACTGGTCAAGTTTTACCGCTGGTTTTGTTTCTTTTATCGGATGGGCCATGTTGGTAGAAGGCTTGTTATTGCTAGCCGTTCGTCGTCAATTCCTAGAATTTTTTGCCAGGCTACAATTTTCTGGGACGATAGTTGGTTTGTTTGGTTTGATTACACTTATTGCCGGTGCGAGTTTAATTGGCTCAGTTTATTTATGAGAGCTTTAGAGCCTTTTATTCTATCTGTACTTTCGTTGTCTTAAAGAAACGCGGTTTTTTTAAAACCGCAATCTCTTTTGGGCATCGTGCTTTTATTTCATAATAAGAATGGAATTAAATAGACAAAAAGAGCGAAAAACAACACATCGTATTTTGTGTTTATGTTTTCGTTCTTACATATCTTGCAACTTAGTTTGCAGTTCAGCTAATTGTTTTTTCATAGCTTCGATATCTTGGTCTTTTTCTTTTTTCCCTGAAGCTTTTTTTGTTGATTGTTCTTCACCTACGGTTTCACCCACGTCGTCATCAGCTTGCTCGGCACTTCTATTATTCCCCATGGATGTTCCCATGCTTGTGGCAATGGGACCCATCATTTGATTTAGGAAATTTGCTTGCATTTTTTGCCATTGATCAAAGCCTTCCATTTTTGGAAGGTTGTTTAATGGATTGAGGCTATCCGGGATGTTTTGCGATAAATTGGATATGACTTCTTTTTGTTGCTGTTTTAGCATCTCATATGATTGTGAGAGAAAGTCGGGAATGAAACTTTGTGCCTGATCATTATATGAGCGGACTATATCTGTGAGGACATTTATGGGTAGGACGTTTTCACCACGGCTTTCGTAATCTGTGATGATTTGCATGAGGTATTGTCTTGTTAAATCATCACCTGATTTTCTATCGACGATTTTGACGTCTTTACCATCTCTTATATATTGTGCGATTTCGTCTAATGTTACGTAATCACTGATCACTGTATTATATAGACGGCGGCTTGCATAACGTTTGATTATGATGGTTTCATTTTCAGTTTTAGTTGTCATGCAGGGCTCCGGTAATGATAGTTATACAATGAATCATTTTACCACAAATTTTGTTGCGGTGCAGCATTCACGATAACTCTGTCAGACCTTGAGCTTTGGTGCAACAAAGAAAAAGTGGACACTCCTTTTAAGGTGCGCCCACTTGAAGTGATCCTTTGGGAAGGAAAAACTCTAGATAAAGACTTAAGAAGCTTTTCTTGTTGTCTTTTTAGCAGCTGTAGTTGCTTTAGTTTGAGCTTCTTGGCCAGCTGAAAGAAGAACTTCCATTGTGTCCATTTGAGCTTGTTTAGCTACTTCAGCGAATGCTGTGATGTGCTCAGGAGTTGCTTTAGCTTGAGCTGTTGTGAATTCTGAAATCACTTGAGCATATTCTTTTGGGTCAGTTGCAGGTTTTGCTACTGTTTCTAATTTGCTTAGTGTTTCTTTTGTCCAAGCTTGGCTAAGTTCTGCATTTTTTTCAGCTGCTTTAATAGCGATGTCGCTAATTTTGCTGTTGAATTCAGCTGCGTTTTTGAAAACGTCATTAAAAGCTGATGTGTCTGCTGAAGCGAAAAGGTTTTCGAAAGCTTTTGCGAAATCTGGTGTTTGTAATTTAGTCATTTTGATCATCTCCGAATTGGGTTGTTGGTCCCATTTGTGCTGCGTCTGCATTGTATATATACGCTGCATCGCAGCAATGCAAGCAAAAAATGCTGCAATGCCGCATTTTTTTTTAAATTTTTATCTTCGGAGGGTTTACAAAAGATTACTTTGTCTTTTTGTCACATTGTTTTTAGTAGGGAAATCTGTGAGTTTTATTAAGTGATGAATGGCTAGGTGACTTAGTCTTCCTATTAAGGAGATCTATATTCCCAGGTTAAATACAACTTGTTTAATCAATCTAAGAGTTATTACTCCATCCCCATGAGTAGCTTTTTGATCATTCATTTAAAAAAAAACGAACCTCTCATACGTTTTTAAAGTGCCACGATATTTCTCGTGGCATTTTTTTTATTTATTTACTGGTTCGTATCTTTTCGATTTGGAACGTAACTGAATACCTCATTATCAGTTAATTTTAATAATGATGCCAATAAGCATCAGAAAAACTTTTATACTTTAGTTTAATAAAATGTCGCATTGTTTTCTCATCGGACTCTATGAAAGCTTAGTGATGCTAAGATGAAGCTTTTTGGTCTTTGATTTTTTCATTATTCAGAATATCTGCGTTTGGATTATCTGAGTTGATATTTATCAAAGATATTGATTGGTGAATATGAAAACCATCTTGAAGCTTGATCTTAATTCTAAGCTTTTTTCAGGAGGGACATATTATGAAGAGAAATAGTATAGCAGCTTTTGCTGTTGCTTTGTTATTCTGTATTGGTGTTTTTGGTGTTGATGGGGCTAGGTCGCCTGTTAACGCTAGTGAAATGACGCCAGTGGAAGAAAATTTTGCTCGGTGGCTTATTCGCGTTCGTGCTTTGGGAATTCTACCAGATACTGATGCAGATGTAGATATTAATGGTACAGCTGCGCCAACTGCTGGACTTGATGTTGATGATCGTTATGTACCAGAACTGGATATAACTTATTTTTTAACTAAAAATATTGCTGTAGAACTTGTTTTAGCAATTTCTAAACATGATGTTGAGGGTTCAGGTAGCCTTACCGGCGTAGATGTTGGAGATTTTTATATAATCCCACCGCACTTGATGTTGCAGTATCATTTTGATATGGGAAATGGAATTAAACCCTATATTGGTGCCGGTGTTAATTATAGCCTTATCTTTAATGAAGGAAATGCTACTGGTTTTAACGGTTTAACAATCGATAATGGTTTTGGTTTTTCACTACAAGCTGGTGTTGATATTCAAGTTAGAGATAATTGGTACCTAAATGTTGATGTTAAAAAGACATGGTTGAATGTTGATGCTAAAACGAATTTGGGTGCAATCCCAGTTCGCGCAGACATTGATGTTGATCCATGGATTGTTGGTGTAGGTTTGGGCTATCGTTTTTAAGGCAAATCAGCGATAAGTTTTTAAAAGAATACTGGAATTAGAAAAAGTTTGATTGCAGTCTTCTTTTTCTAATGATTGGAACTGCGGGGCTTTTAGCTCCGCAGTTTTTTTGTTTGAGCACATACTATAACTTACTTAAAGCCGAATTTAACGAAATTAAACCTCTGCTTTTAATGGACGGGATAATAAAGTAGTGATTGCGTCATTGACCGACTGCTTATTTGTGACGATAGCTTCTACAGCTTCTGAGATTGGCATTTCAATGTTTCTTTGGCGGCTTATTTCAACAACAGCAGACGCTGTATAGACCCCTTCACTAACCGAATTTCGGCTTGCTAGAATTTCAGATAGGGGTTTGCCTTTACCGAGTTCAATTCCCAAAGACATGTTTCTTGATTGCGGACTAGAACAAGTAAGAACCAAATCTCCCAGGCCAGATAACCCCATCATTGTATCTCTTTTCGCGCCATAACTTTCACCAAAACGGCTCAGTTCGGCGAAGCCTCTGGAGATTAAACTTGCATGAGCGCTGGCTCCTAAATTTTGCCCCATCACAATTCCTGCGGCTATGGCAAGGACATTTTTAATGGCGCCGCCGATTTGCACACCAATTAGATCATCACTCCAATAGGGACGTAATGCTTTGTGACTAAGAGCATTGGCGAGCTCTTTACCTAGAGTTTTATCTTTGGCGGCGAGTGTGACAGCGGTTGGTAAGCCTTTGGCAACATCGCTAGCAAAGCTTGGTCCTGAAAGAATAGCAGGTGTTGCATTAGGTATTGTCTCATTGATGACATCTGTCATTAATTTTGATGAGCTTTGCTCTATGCCTTTTGCGCAGATTATGAGAGGTGCAGTTGAGGATGTTAAAAAAGGAGCTAAATCGGTTAAAACAGATCGTACAAATTGGGCAGGAGTGACGATTAGGATGGCATCTTGTTTTGCCATTTCCGCTAAATCTGTTGTTGCGGTTAGTTTTTGATCTAAGGGGACATCTTTTAAAAAAGCAGTATTTATGTGGTTTTGATTGATATCAAGAATGGTATTTTCTTCTCTCGCCCAGAGAGTGACTTCACAACCTGCTAAACAAGCTGATTGTGCAAGAGCTGTACCCCAGGCACCGCCTCCTACAACACCAATATTTTTATAATTGCTCATTTTGAAGTCCTTTATTTCGTTTGATGATATCTCTACACATATCTTCAAGCTTTGGAGCCAGCTTTACCAGATCCTAGTATTGGTTTTGCACTTTCATCTAATGGCCACCTTGATCGTACGGGCGTGGATAGAGGATCGTTTTGCCCGGTTGCAAATTGTTCAGCTGCGGCCCAGGCAATCATTGCAGCGTTATCTGTACATAATGCAGGGGGTGGGACGATTAAAGTTAGATTATGTGTTTCGCTAAATTTTTCTAACTCGGATTTTAATTTTTGATTTGCAGCAACGCCGCCGGCAACGACAAACTGCCTCTTTCCATTGATAGGAAATCGATCATCTAATTGGAGAAGTGCCATGTTTACTCTATCCATTACACTTGTTATCAGGGCTTTTTGAAAGGAGGCACAAAGATCGTGAATGTCCTGATCTGACAATGGCTGTGCTTTTTCAGCTTGTTGTCTTAATGCGGTTTTCAGACCAGAGAAAGAAAAGTTTGGTTCTTTGCGTCCCTTTAGTGGAGAGGGAAGTTTGAAGCGGGTCTCATCTCCATCCTTGGCCCATTTTTCCACTTCTGGACCACCTGGATAACCAAGACCTAATAATTTTGCGGTTTTGTCAAAAGCTTCGCCGAGTGCATCATCTATGGTGCTGCCGATCCGGGTATAATTTCCAACTCCTTCAATCCAAAGCAATTGAGTATGGCCGCCTGAGACAAGGAGCAAAAGATATGGTGGTTTTGTTTGATCAGTTAGGCCGGCGGTTAGCGCGTGGCCGGCTAAATGATTAACTGCTATGTAGGGGAGTTTATGAACCGAGGCGATGGCTTTTGCTGTCATTGTGCCAACCAAAAGACCACCAATGAGGCCAGGTCCACTTGATGCGCCGATTGCATCCAGGTCTTTAAATTCGCAATTTGCTTCTAACATGGCGGCTTTGATGATTTTATCAAGGGCTTCACAATGAGCGCGTGCGGCAATTTCAGGCACAACACCGCCGAAGGCTGCATGTTCTTCAAGCTGTGTTCTGACAATGTTGGAAAGGATTTCTCCAGAGCCGTCAGGATGGCGCACTATGATACTTGCGGCGGTTTCATCGCAGCTGGTCTCTATGCCTAATATTTTTATAGGGCCTAAAACTTTCAAAGGTTTGTTACTCATGATCTTGGAATATCATTCCGAGAAGGAAGGGCAAGGTTTTTTTCTCACCTTTCTGCTTCATCACTGAAAAAACTGCTAAAAACAAGCTCTGCTTGCCTATTTTATAGAGTAGATTACAAAAAATTATATGTTTTGGGAGTTCTATTTTCATATTGTGATGTGCTATGAGATTGTTTTGGGGGAGTAACCTCATCTGTTATCCATTTAATCCCAACAGCTGCTTTAAGGAGTATTTTTAATCTCATGACGAAACTTAAGATCGGCACTCGTGGTAGCCCGTTAGCTTTGGCACAAGCTTATGAAACTCGTAAGCGTTTAATGGCAGCCCATGAATTGGACGAAGAGATGATTGAGATTAAGGTGATTTCAACTGAAGGGGACCGAATTCAAGATAAGGCTTTGCGAGATTTTGGCGGTAAAGGGCTTTTTACCAAAGAGATTGAATTGGCTTTGCTAGATGGCTCAGTTGATTTGGCTGTTCATTCTATGAAGGATGTACAAACGCAGCTGATTGATGAATTACGCATTACAGCTCATTTGCCGCGCGAAGATGTGCGTGATGGTTTTATTAGTCGTGATGTTTCTCATATTGATGAATTGCCGCAAGGGGCTGTTGTTGGAACGTCTAGCTTACGGCGCCAAGCACAAGTAAAGAAGAGACGGCCTGATTTAGAAGTCGTGACTTTTAGAGGCTCAGTTCAAACTCGTTTAGAGAAGTTGGATCGCGGTGATGTGGCGGCTACATTTTTGGCTGTGGCTGGATTGAAACGACTGGGGCTTATAGACGAACTTACAACTCCGATTGAAACGGATGTGATGTTGCCAGCTGTTGCTCAAGGGGCCATTGGCATTGAATGCCGCACCGGTGATGAGCGCGTTGAACCGCTGGTTGCTGTCTTGAATGATAAAGAGACAGAGATTTGTGTAACTGCAGAGCGGGCATTTTTGCGAAAACTTGATGGATCCTGCCGCACACCAATTGCGGCATTGGCTCAAATCGAAGGTGATCAGGTACGGTTTCGCGGAGAAATTTTAGCTCATAATGGAGAGTGTTCTTTTTTTGAGACCCAAAAAGGTTCGATTGAAGCGGCGACTGAGATTGGTATTCAAAGTGCGCAGAGCTTAATTGAACAAGCTGGGCCAGAATTTTTAGCATCTCTAGTTGAGTAAGAGCTTATTGAATTGGGAGTAAGCTCACTGTTACACTAAATTCAAGTTATATTGGGTTAGACCCTTAAACTATTTTAGAGAGTACTTATTTTGACAAAGATATGGATTACTCGGCCTACAGTAGATGCTCTAAGGTTTTGTAAAGAGTTTGAAGCTGCACAATTGCCTTTACTGCTTGCTCCTACTCTCTATTCTCTTCTTGATGTTGAATTTTTGGATCTTGATCCTCAGCTATTTTTAAAAGCTCCTTCAGTTGGTGCTTTTGTTGCAACGAGCCGCAATGGTGTTCGTGCCCTTTCTCAAATGAAAGATCTTGAAAAGTTTAGTCATCTTCCTTTTTTCACTGTTGGAAAGGCGACCGGGGAGTTAGCACGGTCATTTGGATTTGAGGATATTCGAGTTGGACCTGGACGGGCTGAAGAATTACTACCGCTTATTTGTGAGTATGATCGAAGTAATGATGATGGTGATCCAAAACGCATTCTTAATTTGCGCGGTGATGAGCAGGCATTTCAGTTAAAAGCCGCGCTTGAAACTGAGCTTCCATCCATGAACAATCAGTTTGAGGATGTTTTATGTTATCGGATGAAGGAAGCGAAAGAGCTATCAAAAAAATTATTCAATGAGCTTAAAAATAAAGAAATAAGGGCTGTAGTACTTATGTCGCCTCGAACCGCACGGGTTTATGGTTCATTGATGAAGTTTTATGATTTTAAGCAAGTAGTTGCTCAAATTCAGCATTTTTGTCTCTCTGAGGCGGTTGCTGATGTTTTAAGAGGTGAGTTGGTTGATCTCGTTTGTGGCTTAGATCTTCCAGCTATTGAAGTTTCTTCTTTTCCCTCACAGTCACATATGATTGATTGTATCAAAAAGACTTATTCTGATTAAAATATTGAAATAAAATGAAGTTTGGTGACGAATATTTTATATTTGAGCCTTATTTTCTCGGTAGGGTTCATTGTTCACTCTGAAAATTTTTCATATGTCCTGATTTTTCTTTTTTGTTTCTCTATTCGGGAAGCAATTT
>JAJFHW010000395.1 GCA_021775385.1 Hyphomicrobiales bacterium
GCTGAAAGAACAAAACCAGCAATTGTAGGTGTTTCATAACGAATAATGTTGAATGTATCACCATTGAAGTTATCAAACACATCACCAATAGTTACACCAGAAAGGCCACCATTAGAAAAACGAAGTTGGAACCCACCAGCAACATCAGGAATTGCAGAGTAAGCAACATTTTCAGCACCAGAAAGATCTACTTCAGGCGCACCATCAGATGGTTGGTCAGCAAAGCCCCAAGTTACGCGACCATATTGCTCACTTTCAATGAACATAGCTGATTGTGCAAGTTCTAAGGTGGATTCGCCATCGTCATTTGTTTGATCAACCCCATCAGAACTGGCAGCTACGATTTCAAGTTCAATCTCATAACCAGCTGTCCAGCCTGGACGGATTTTAGCTTCACCAGAAAAGTTAATAGCACCAAGGTCGTTGCCATTACTTGTCACATAAGCGTCGCTCTCGTCGCCGTCATCCCAAACCAAAATATTTTGGTTCATCCAACCAGAAACAGTTAGAGATACTTTACGGTTACCTTTACGAGCCGTTGTTGCTTCAAGTGTAGCAACACGCTCTTCAAGGTCAGCACAACAATCACCACCAAGATCGGCTGCAAGTGCTGAAGAGCTAGTCAAAGCCACAACAGAAAGACCAGCAAGTGCGCATAGTCCAACAGTAGCATGTCCCCATGCTTTGCTTTGTCTAACCATAGTTTGTCTATAAGACATTTGGATTCCGCCAAATGGTTAAATTTAAGACGTTAATTGCTTTAAAATATCTAACAATTTAACAGTGTTATAATATTACAAAAGCGCTAATGTCCACCCCGTAAATATAAAAAATCACTAAGAGTGGTATGTAAAACTCAATGTGTTGCAAATTTGTTTATGCAAAATATTGAGGCCTGATCAAGGGCAAGAATAGGTCCCCCCTTGATCAAGCTTTCAGTCACGAATGAAGTTATTCGGCTGAAACTTTTGAAGGGTTATCTAAGCTTTCAGATCCTTCAAATTCGATAGATTTTAAGTTCAAAGTTGCAACAGCACGCTGTATAGCTTTTGTTTGGTTTGTTAAACCATCAATACTAGCTTGGACAACTGCATTACCTTCTTTGTTACCTTCACCAATCATTTGGTCATAAGCTTCAACGGTCTCTGCACGCTTCACCATGCTTGCCATAGCCGTCATGGTAGCAGCCAGTTTAGCCGTTAATTCTTGGTCAGCTTTTGCATCACGTGATTTCACCAAATCAGAAAGGCTAGCGCCTTTAACAACAGACCCATCAACACGCTTATAAGTACCTAGATAAACATTTTGAACACCAAGCGCGTCATAGTAGTGAGAATTGTGAGTGTTATCAGAAAAACAGTCATGCTCTTCTTCAGGGTCGTGTAAGATCAGGCCAAGCTTCATGCGCTCGCCAGCAAGTTCACCATAAGAAAGTGAACCAAGACCTGTAAAAATGGTAGAAAGAGCTTCATTGTCACTTTTTGCAAGAAGGCCGGCACGAGCAGCTCCTTTAACGCCCCATTGAGCAACCATCCATTTTAAGTCATCAATCAAAAGGTTTGTTGCTACAGTTAAGTAAGCAACACGGCGATCACAATTTCCATTAGTACAATTTTTCAAATCGAAATCAGTGTGAGCACGATTACCAGCACCTTTTTTAGTACCGTTTAGGTCTTGGCCCCAAAGTAAAAACTCAATGGCGTGGTATCCAGTTGCCACATTTGCTTCAACATCTCCAGCTTCATGCAATGTTTCAGAGATAAGCTCTTTGCTGATTTTAGATGTATCAACTGTCTTGCCGCCAATTTTGATAGACTTAGCTGAAACAACATTTGCGACATAAAGATCATTTTCATCTGATTCTGTTCCATAATCTTTTGAAACATAATCGATCAAACCTTCATCAAGTGGCCAGGCATTTACTTTCCCTTCCCACTCATCAACAATCGCATTGCCAAAACGGTAAGCTTCAGATTGTTGGTAAGGCACACGTGAGGCAATCCAGCTTAGACGCGCAGCTTTAAGAGTTTCAGCGCTTGGGGCTTTAATGAATGCGTCAATCTTTGTTTTTAACGCTTCAGCCGTTTTTAAAGAATCTCCAAAAGTTGCTTCAGCAATATTGGAATAAGTCGTGACGATGTCTTTAACTTTTGGCTCTGCGGCTACCGCTGCACCAGAACCAACAAAGCTTGAAAGGAGTGCAAGTGCAACTCCAGTAGAAGCTTTTTGAAACAGTGTCTTTGTCATTTATAAAGTGTCTCCTAGATTAAAAATAAATAAGATTAAAAATAAAAAACTAATTGGGAAAATGATGAGGCTCAGAAGCCAGATGAGTAAGCGGCTGAGCAATTGAATTAACTCGTAAAATTTGACCAGCATCAACGAGGCCGTCAGCAAAATCTTGGGCTGCAATTTGTGGTAAATCTATATCTGCCGCTTCAGTGATGGCATAAACACAGGCCTTTAGAGCCGGGCACTCACTATGCTGGCATGCGGCAATCATAGAAATAGCCACCACTTCATCATAACTAAACCCAGGCGTAACGATTTTTTCGATCTTTATGGGACGTTTGGATATTTTATCCAAAGCGTTAACCCAACTTCCAAGTTTTGTTGAAAGAACCAATCCATCTTTCAATCCAAAAGCTTGGATATATTGGCGGCTACACACATCAAAAAAGCGGTTATCATTTGTTTGGACACCGCGCACCCAACAACGAAAACCAAGTCCTACAAGGCGTTCAGGTGTTGCATTAAGTGTAATTGATGTGCCGCATCTCTTGACGGGCACATTAACAGGCATATTTATTGGCCAGTCAGAAGATAAATCAGAGGTTAAATTTGTATTGCTTGCTTCATGCTCATCCATAAGAGCATCTTGAGAAACTTTACTTTTTAGTTGCATTGGAAAGTCACCATTAAATTAAAATAATTGGTGGACGTTCTGAAACTGGAAGGTCGTTTGTTTAATTTTAAAAACAGAAAAAGCATTCACAAACCAGAATTCTTACGCCCAGTAATTAGTCTTAAAAGCGCGGCTGCTAGTGGGCGGCCTGAAGCACTTTTAAAAATGAGCGATCAGATTGAGGCAGAAAATTCAAGGCCGTTTCACGATGATGAGGCGACTGAAAATGAAACCCTAGAAGGTTCTCATACAAGGCTGATTTAATGTGACTGAAAGAAGTGGAAAGCTCTGAAAATAATGATGATGGTCCTGAGCAGGACAGATCTGTACCAGTAAATGCACCCCTGGTAAGGTGATAAAACTTAAACATTTTTCTCTCCAATAATCAGGGTTCAAGGCCCTGGTATTAGACTAAATTAGCGCCCCAATAATCGCGACACTAGCTAGACATAATCAAATATTTCAAACACAGTCAAATAAAAAATCAATAAAACCAGCAGTTTAGAATTAATATAAATTGAAAGTAAAAAACGTCCCAACTTGACAAATCAAAAAAGCTCAGATGATATGAACGTCGAAATATAGCCAACAAAAACTATGGTTATATCTGATTACGGGACCTTGAATCTCGTTTATTGGAGAGAAAAATGTTTAACTTATTCATGAAGCGCACTCTTACAGTGCGTTCAATAATCGTGCATTCAAATTTGTTCTTAAATCAATTAGTTGAATGCATAAACTTACAAGTCCAATCATTAACCAAGAACCATTTGGCAGCTTTAATGGCCCCCTCTTTTTGTAGGCGAGGGCGAGCAGATGATTGATGAAGTAACTCATCACGTTTTAGATAAAATAAATCAGGAAAAAACACCGATTTATTTTGCGAAAAAACCTCAAATTAAAAAATCACCAGAAGAATTGGTCGGTCTGGGTTTTCGCTTTTGGATGGCTGGTTATCAGAATAATGATTTCGAATTTTGGAAAAAAACCTGGGATCATTTTAACCAAACAATTGGTACCTCAGCCGCAAGAACAACAGTTTCAGAACTGGCCTCTTGGGCACAAACTGTTCAAACGTCAGCTTTGAGAGACATTGAAGTTTCACTAACGGAACAAGATAAATTCGGTAGAGATGAACGCATGGCCATCACTATGGTCGCAGCTGGTCAGCATAATTCATGCCCAGCCCTTCAGGCTTGCGCTGGCGCATTACTTGGTGCGGTTGAAGTTGAAAATGTGGTTGAAGCATCTACTAATTTTGGACATCAATTACTAGAGAAAAAGCTCTTGTTGAGTGATATTAAAAAACCAGAAGATTATTAAATCACCGCGGATACTTCGCCGGATGCTAAGTGGGCAACCTGAAGGAACCCTAAAAGAGTGGGCATCTG
>JAJFHW010000396.1 GCA_021775385.1 Hyphomicrobiales bacterium
CAACGGCTCCAGAGTCTTCAATTGCCTTGGCTCTGCCAACATCCCAGGCGTTAATTAGAACCAGCGGTTGATTTAACGTATGTAGCCTATGAAAAGCTTTCGCTTGTTCGATTTGATTATTCATCCGCACCTCCTTTTTCATGTGCTATCAACCATTGCTTTCGGTTCAGGCCGCCTCCGTAACCTCCTAGCTCTCCATTTTTATTAATCACACGATGGCAAGGCACTATAATGGCAAGTTGATTTTTACCATTTGCGTTGGCTACTGCGCGAAACGCGTTTGGGTTTCCAATATTCCTAGCAACTGTTAAATAAGAACATGTCTGGCCAAGCGGTATTAATCGAAGAGTATTCCAAACTGACTTTTCAAAATCAGACCCCAAAAAGTAACAAGGAGTATGAAACGTATAGGACTTTCCAGAAAAGTAATCCCCAAGTTCTGCTTTGATTTGTTCTGTAATTACTGTCATGCCGGGAATAATACCAACTTTGAGTTTTTTTCTTAATCTTTCAACTTCTGTTTCTAGCCCACGCCTATCTACAAACTCTAGCAAGTACAGATAACTATCATCGACTATTGTAATCATTGGGCCAAGCGGTGTGTCTATCCAAGTTGCAAATAATGCTTTCCCACCTGTTTTTGCAGGCACCTCTCCAAGAATTTTTGTGAAAGCATCACGAAAACCGCTACCAGACTCATATCCGGCGTCTAGCTGCGCATTAATGACAGTGCTTCCGGCCCTAATTTGAGTCATTGCTAATCCGACTCTTCTTGCCCTGGCATATTCAACAAACGTCATTCCAAAGCGTTTTTTGAATTGTCTTCTGGCTGTCGATTCATCAATGCTAAGATCTTTAAAGTCCTGATTTTTCCATCGCTTTTCTGGATTTTGTTCAACAGCTTCAATCAGTCTTTTGATGGTTTCAGATTGTTGGCTAGGTGGCAGTAAAGGGTTGCAGCGCTTACAGGGGCGATATGACGCAAGAAGTGCTTCTTTTGCAGTAGAGAAAAACTCACAGTTCTCAAACTTTGGCTTTTTAGCAGGGCACGTTGCATGGCAGAATACGCCCGTTGTTTTAACGCCTACGTAAAAGATGCCATCGTATTCTTTGCTTCTTTCTATTAAGGCTGAGTAATAAACATGTCTTGTTTCGATATCCATTATTGATATTACCATTGTTTTTAATTTTTCTTATTATAGGTTAAAGAAAATGTGGCTTACGCCGAAAATCAGGCAGCAATTTTTTACAAACGAATATAGCGATATAAGCTTGCTCTAGAAATTTTCAAAATATTGCAAATATCATTGATCCTCATGCCATGATTCTTGTCTATTTTTTGGCTATTATAACTTTAGTATTATCATTCACAAACATTTTTGAATGCATATTGCGACAATTTGCCATTTTATGCTATACTTATTAATAGCAAATATTTGGAGATAATAAATGGCACAATCAGTTAGATTATCTGATGACTTAGTTAGCAAAGCCAAGTCCACAGGCAATGTTATGTCTCGTTCCGGCGCGGGGCAAATTGAGCACTGGGCAAAAATCGGGAAAATAGCAGAAGAAAACCCCGATCTTACATTTGAATTCATAAAAGATAGCTTGCTTGCAAAAGCAGAAGTAGACAACGGAATGGTTGATGATTATGAATTTGATAATTAAACAGTCAAATTCATTTAAAAAATCAATAAAAAAACTTCCAAAGCAAGATAAGAAAATATTAGATTTGGAGGTAAAGAAGTTATCTGAAGATCCAACCATGGGTGAAAGAAAAAAGGGGGAACTTGATTTTTTGAGAGTGCATAAATTTAAAGTGCACCGTCAGGAAGTGTTGCTCGGTTATATGTATGAAGAAGACCAGCTGGTTTTAACTCTTCTTAAATTTGGCTCTCATGAAAATTTTTATCGCGACATGAAGAAATAAGCTGGTATTTTGTGTCTCTTTTTCATGGGGTTTTGGGGTTCTGTCTCAATAATTTTCTTATCCACAAGATAGTTGGCTCCGTTGCAAAAAATTATAGGGCACCAAAAATGCTTATTTTGGGCGATATTCAGCAATAAACATCAAATAACTGATTGATGAAAGTCACCTCATTTCTGTTGCCATACATCCAGCAATCAAATTGTTTCTTTTTAAACATTCGCATGACTTCAAATCCCTTTATTGTGGCATAGGCTGTTTTCATTGATTGAAAGCCACGCATGGGCTTAATGAGTATTTTAAGCTTACCATGATCGGCTTCAATTCGATTATTTAAATATTTTACTTGTCTATGTATGGTATTAGAGCGAAGTTTTCCTTCTGCCTTTAGCTCAGCAATAGCAACACCATAAGCTGGGTTCTTGTCTGTATTGATTTTTTGAGGTTGCCAATCTCGATTGCCCTTTAACTTTAACGTAGGTCTCATCGAGAAACCAACGACTACAGTAGCTATTTTGGTACCATGCCACTCGCTTTTTAAGTTCTGGAGCATAATGCTGAACCCAACGGTAAAGCGTCGTATGATCGACAATAACACCGCGCTCACTCATCATTTCCTCTAAATCTCGATAACTAATACCGTATTTGCAGTACCAACGTACACATTGGAGAATTACAGCACCCAGAAAATGCCGCCATTTAAAGTCATTTGATTGATAAGCCATTCTTTGAGCCAAGTGAGTTCAATTCTATTCAGTTTAGCTTATATATAGTT
>JAJFHW010000397.1 GCA_021775385.1 Hyphomicrobiales bacterium
ATATGCTTGGCGCTCCGCTGTGAGGTTGATAGCGTAAACTAGTCCGTTGACGATGAAAGATAAAATAATCAAAATGATACCAAGTCCGAGCGCTAGGCTTAAATTTCCTTTCGATGTTTCAAGCGCGATAGCTGTTGTCATGATCCGTGTGAGATGGTTGATATTCCCCCCAACAATCATTACGGCGCCCACCTCAGCTAATGCGCGCCCAAAGCCAGCAAGCACGACTGTTATAAGTTGATATCGACCATCCCACAGCAATGTTTTTGCCATTGCTAGTTTGCTGACCCCTAGTGATTTTAATTGCTCGTAATATTCATTGTGCATGACTTCCAGGGTTTGGCGTGTCAGGGCGGCGATGATGGGGGTGATCAAAATGGATTGGGCTATAATCATTGCTGTTGGCGTGTAGAGAAGGCCAAGTATGCCAAGGGGCCCTGAATTTGAGAGGAATAAATAAACTATAAGCCCAACGACTACAGGGGGCAGGCCCATAAGCGCGCTTAATGTGATGAGGCAGATTGTACGCCCTTTGAATTTATAGACAGCTAGAAGAGCGCCGATCGAGAGGCCTATTGTGCAGGAAATAAAAATAGCGATTAAATTAACCTTGAGAGATAGCAGGATAATTTCTACCAGATTTTTGTCCGCAGATATTATGAGGTGAAAGGCATTTGAGAAAGCTTCTGAAATATCTGTCATATTACGTTGTCTTAATTTTTTGGGTATTTAGCTGCATGGCTCCAAGGAGTATTTTAGGCCATAAGCATATACTGACTTAATATTTGTGCTTAGTTTGGCATATAGGCCTTTTTGAATAAAGGACAATTCAAGAGAATTATTAATTTGCGGTGATATTGGTTTGGTGTGTTGCCTGTATAATTGGATGAGGCAAAAAAAAACCAGGTCATTTCTGACCTGGTATATAGGGTTGCTTCTAAACTTTAGAAGCTGAATAGAAGGATTCTGGGGAGGGAAGAAACCTTCAAGACCAACACAGTAAGAACTGTTTGTTAATCTCTATGCTTAGTAATATGCCCTTTTTCCTTAGGGGGTGCAAGAGAAAATGCTGCAAAGCAGCTATGCGTTAATTGCATGGCTAATTTTTACCCCGATAGCCTTTAATTAAGGCAATTTTGGGGTTTTTGAGGTATTCACAAACTTCTGCGATGCGGCATTCTGACGCTTTTGTGCTGATTTTTTTATGAGAAAACTCTATAAATGCCGCTTTGCAGCATTCGTTTTTGTTAACTTTTATTATGATGATAGCAATTGTGTTATTTTTGTACTTTAATAATAGCGTATTCTTTTTGGTACTGATTATTCAAAATAATGGAGAGTTTTATGTCTATTCATTCGGGGATTAAATCTGGCGTAATTGCGCTTACTTTGATTGTTGGCTCTTTTGGTGTTGCTCAAGCTGGTTGTGTTTCGAAATCTGCAAAAGCGACTTCATATTCAGAAAATTCAGCTAAATGGTTTGCCATGGAAACTATGGTTCAATCTGTAAGCTGGGGCTTGTGGCCAGGCTGGGTTGCAACAGGTGTTGTTGATGGCTACAGCGTAAAAAGTGAAAAATACAAATGCAAACCTGGTTCGGATGGTGTGACTTGCATCAGTTGGGCTAAATTTTGCACAAAATAAGCTGATTTAGATTTGACGGCCTTTGTTTTAAGGGGACGTCTTTATTTTGTGTTTTAAAATTGAAAAGGCGCTTATTGAGATAAAATCAGTAAGCGCCTTTTTTATAACCTTACTTGGGAAAATTACTGAGTGTTTACTTCGTTTGTGGTTTCTTCAGCTTCACTGTCAGTTTTTGGTGGTTCAGTGATCTTTTTAACTTCTGTTTCTGGAGCTTTGGATTTTTCTTTTTTGTTTTTGTAATAAACAGTCGGGATGCCTTTTTCCATTGTGCGGAATGATTGGATGAAAGTTGCTGTCATATCAAAGCTTAAGGATGGTTGTTGCTTTGGTTTGAATAGATTCTCGGATGTGTCTGTATTGATTTTTAGCTCAAATTTAAGATGAGACTTTACACCGCCTGTTGTTTTGAAGAAAGCGCCAGTGCGATCTGCGTAAAACATGACAACTTCAGATTTACTTGAGCGACCAGACATGGTTAAGGGCGTAAAGATACGACTTGTGTCTTTGAGATTATTGCCAAAATATAAATTTTCAAAGTTTTTACTCTCACCTGTATCAGTGTTTGTAACTTTCAGATCTATGGAGAGGATTGTTCCGCGTTTTGCACCATCATTAGAAATTGTCATGGGGATTGCGAGGACGTCTCTGAAGTCTTTGCGATACATATGAACGAGGGCTGGTGCGTAAATTTTTAACTGAGCTTCTTTGAGAACTGTTTCGTAAAAACTGTAGCCTGAAAAAATTAATGCGATGGCTGAAACCAGGGTTGTAACAATATTTCCGATATTGCTAAAAAAAGGTGTTTTTTTGCGCATGTTCTTTCCTGAGCCGGCTTGGTTACTACTATTGGTTTCTTTGGACGCTGCGAGAGGCTCGTCATCAATTTTAGCATGATCAGCCCATTCCATTACGCTATGGAGTAAGTCGTCTAATTTTTCAGTAGGGATATGACCTTTGGAACTACTCATTAACTCGTACTCGCCTGTATTACTTTTGACTTAAACTAAAAAGAGTAAAAGAAAGCTTCTAGTTAGTTTATTGAAATTATTTAGGGTTTAAAACTGGTTATCACTTATAAGACCTCTTTAAATTACATGTCAAAGGATTGTGGCAAAGGTTTGAGAACTTCTTTTGAGGTGTGATTTGTTAATCTCATATTTTTCCTGATTGCAGTTAAAACGGAAATTTTGTCTGGCTTTTTAGTTTTGTGCTTGTGATGTGAAAAGAGACTGGAAATATTGTCTCTCTTTGGTTATATTGATAGCAATAGTGAACTTTTGGAGAATTTTTGAAATGGCTGTGATCTCTCATAGCAT
>JAJFHW010000398.1 GCA_021775385.1 Hyphomicrobiales bacterium
AGTTTGTTGAAAAACCTGATAGTCAAACGGCGGAAAAATATCTAGAAGATGGTCAACACTTATGGAATAGTGGTATTTTTATGTTTAAGGCAACAGCCTACATTGAAGCATTAAAAAGCCATGCCCCAGCCATAGTTTCAAGCTGTGAAAAAGCGTTGTTTAATGCTAGTAAAGATCATGATTTTATTCGTCTAGACAAAGAACATTTCAGTTCATGTCCAGCGGACTCTATAGATTATGCAGTAATGGAGAAAACATCGAATGCAGCAGTGGTAGAGCTTGATGCAGGGTGGAGTGATTTAGGCTCTTGGTCTTCTTTGTGGGAAATGCAAGCGCATGATGCAAATGAAAATGCCTTTCATGGTGATGTTGTCTTACAAAATGTGCAACGTTCCTTAGTACATGCAGAGCACCGTTTGGTGGCTGCAGTTGGTGTAGAGGACGTTATTATCATTGAAACCAAAGATGCGGTTTTGGTTGCAGCTAAAGATAAAGTCCAACAGATTAAATCTATCGTTAATACTATAAAAAAAGATAATAGACACGAGCATTTGAAGCATCGTGAGGTCTATCGCCCTTGGGGTAGCTATGATTCTATTGATACTGGTTCTCGTTATCAGGTGAAACGCATTACTGTGAATCCTGGAGCACGTTTATCAACGCAAATGCATTTTCATCGAGCAGAGCATTGGATCGTTGTTAGCGGTACTGCAAAGGTTACTTGTGGTGAAAAAACATTTATGTTGACAGAAAATCAATCCACTTTTATTCCAGTAGGGGAAGTGCACGCGTTAGAGAATCCCGGTAAAGTTGCTTTAGAATTGATAGAGGTTCAGTCCGGTGGTTATTTAGGTGAAGATGATATTGTTCGTTTTGAAGATGCGTATGGACGATGCCTTGAGAGCGCCGAAGTCTAATCGGAGGCGTTCAAATTATTCTTTGATGACCAATGTTTTCTTTTGAGCTGATTTATAACGCTCTTTTAATTCAACATCTATATAACGATCAGTGGTTGCGCTTGAATTGTGTCCTGCATCGTCTCTGACGTGTTCTCGGGGGCGAACTTTTACATCCTCAGAAATGCCAGTATGCCTTAGCCAGTGGACGGTGGCTGTGCCAAGGGTTTGGGCTTCTTCATGAGCACCTTGTTGTTGCAGTTTTCTTGCTGCTTCATCAAAGCACAATTGTACAATCCTGCGCAATGGAGCAGTGTCGCTCATTGGCCCGTTACCTTTGATTCTAGGAATTAAGGGTGTATTGTCTGCCGCACTAGGAAATGGGCTTAATCCTAAATACTGTCTCCATTGAATTAAACTGTTTAACATTTCATCGCTCACTGCAATTTGTCGCTCTTTGTTTCCTTTTCCCACGGTTGTGAACCACCAATGACCATTGCTGTCTTTTCTAAAGTCATTCATAGTTGGCACCCAGCGCTCACTTGCCGCTAACTCTGAAATTCGAAGGTACATCCCAAAGAGGAGGCTAATTATAAAGCGGGTACGCTGATGCTTTTTAGGTTCATTATCTGCAAGATCATTTGCAGCATCAACCACCGCTTGCCATTGCAGTGAACTTAAGCGACGCACGGTGGTTCTTTGCGGACGCTTACGCACAAACTTACTTTTTTGTCGTATCAGGGCGACAGGGTTTGAGAATACATATTCTTCTGCAATAAGAAAATTAAAAAATGTGCTCAAGATAGCAAATATTTCTTGAGTTGCGCCTTGCGACAAGGAAAAGCTATCTACCAGAGGCATTTGACCATCGCGTCTTGCAGTTTTACTTAAGCTTGCAACAAAAGGACGCCAATCTTTATTGGGATTGCGCTTTTCTCCATCATTAATAAACCGAGGTGTTTTTTTAAGTCCTATCCACGCTTTAGGTGGATTTTGGCAAAAGCGAATAAATTGTTCAATATCATCGCGTTTTAATTCTGGGAGCAGTTTATTTTTTAAGCGCCATGACCACTGTAATAAGCGTTCAACTTCGCGCCTGTAACTATTAAAGGTTCCTTGGCTGCCAACATAGCTTCTTAAAAATCTTAATGTGTAGTTAAAATCCTCTTGAAACTTAGGGGAGGGAAGCTTTGCATTTTTATCGTTATGATGTAAATAAGTAAGATTATCAAAAAAGGGCAGTAAACAGACCATAATGATTCTTCATAAGCAGTGATTCATTAAAGTATATACCTAAGTTAATTGAAAAAGCATGCAATTACAATTTAGATATTACTTTTTGCTGATTAAAGGGGAGGATGCCATTCGAATGCTTTAAATTATTAAATTAAATATTTGCTCAGTCATAATAAAAATTACAACAGATAGTGCGGATTAGATACGAAGATAAGTCTAAGCAATAAAAAAAAGAGTTTTTTTAAGATTATAACTTGATTTTTCATTCAGACCGAATTATCATTTGCGCTCTGTCCTTGAGACGGGTTCGGGGTGTAGCGCAGCCTGGTAGCGCGCCTGCTTTGGGAGCAGGATGTCGGGAGTTCGAATCTCTCCACCCCGACCAAATTTATGTTTGCGCCCGTAGCTCATTTGGATAGAGCATCGGCCTTCTAAGCCGAGGGTAGCAGGTTCGAGTCCTGCCGGGCGTGCCAAGGTTCGGAAGGATGTAAAAAGTGTTGTTATGGTGAGCGTAGCTCAGTTGGTAGAGCCCCGGGTTGTGATCTCGGTGGTCGTGGGTTCGAGCCCCATCGTTCACCCCATATCAAAATTGGAACAGTAAAGTATGAAAAAGCTTAACCTAGAGCTTTACAATTTTAAATTACTGTCCGATAATTCAAGCCTAATTGCGAAAGTGGCGGAACTGGTAGACGCGCTGGATTTAGGTTCCAGTGGGGTAACCCGTGAGAGTTCGAGTCTCTCCTTTCGTACCAATTTTCTTTACAACAAAAATCCATGAGGTGACTAGATGTCAGTTTCTGTTGAAACCCTAAGTGGCCTAGAGCGGAAATTAACCGTTTCTATTCCGACTGCTAAAATTGAAGATGCAATGACTGATCGTTTGAAATCGCTTGCTCAAAAAGTAAAAGTAGATGGCTTTCGCCCTGGCAAAGTTCCAATGCATGTGGTTAAGACTAAATACGCGGACAATGTCCGAGCAGATATAGCTAAAGATATGATTCAAGAAACTTTATTTGCGGCTATTAACGAAAAAGATATAAAGTTAGCAGGATATCCTTCAATTCAACCAGAAGAGATAAAGCCTGGAGTCGATTTTACTTAACACGCAAATTTTGAATTGATTAATGAACTAAAAATTATAGAACTGCTATATTATTTAT
>JAJFHW010000399.1 GCA_021775385.1 Hyphomicrobiales bacterium
TCAGACATAATAGCTCCGCTCTAACAGAAAATTCACCTATCAATTAGGCATACCCCCTTCTGTCGCGGAACCTGAGAGATTTATAGAATAGATAATGCAATGATTATCCATTCAAGGGTTGTTACCAGCATTATGAATGACCACTCAAATGAAAGTCATATCTATGGTAAAACCCCTTTTTCCCCGTGGGTGAGAATGAAAAACATCATCCTACTTTCCAGAATGTCATTAGAAGCTGCGATCCTTTTGCCTGAGAGTTTCCGGGGGGGTTGCTCCTTCGGCGCCAAAATCATTCAATTATAAAGCTATATTAAAAAAAGCACGGTTGCTAATTGGCAGCCTGAAGCGCAACAAAATAAGCAACTTTATAATCAAATAAGACTTTGATCTCTCTCGCAGTCGTTAACTGACAATATGTAATAAGGAATGATAGGCATGTAGCTGAAGAAGTCAAACATTCCTTTGAATGTTCCCAGAATTTAATGGCACAATTAATGAATAGCCGGAATGTTTCCATCAAAAACCAAGAGGCTAGAGAGCTGCCCGGCACAAGTGTCGCACCTCGTAGGCCTGCCGCTTTCAACAGCGCGGTTGTTTGTGGGCAACCTGAAGTGCCACAAAAAGCGCTTGGAATAGCCGTGAGAGCGTAATTGAAAAAAAGCCTTTAGCTTTGCTCAACTTTATCAAAACCAATAAATAATCTGAAGTCTTTGCCAGAACGGCCTTCAGTCAGAGGAATATCAATTTTTTTGACCATTGAAAAATAACCAATGGGTTTACCTTGCTCGATAGTAACAGGGACGGAAATCTTAGTATTTTTTATGATTTTACCTTTTTTGTCTGTGAGGTAAATATGAAGTGGAAGCTGCACCTGACCAGCTTGACCTTTTGGTCCTAATAATACTCGACCAGCAAAACCAACCTTCACATGGGCTATTCCAGGTTGCAGTACACATTCCCGAGCAGCTTTGGTTAATTCGCCGCGATATTTAACAGCTAATCCGTCACCATAGCGCCCAACATCATAGAGAGTTAAAAATCGCTCAGCGTCCCAAATTTTAAATTTTGTACAAAGGCTTGCCTGTTTGACGCCTTGATCAAGAGTGGTAACTTCTTGCTTTGCTTCAGCAAGAAGACGGTCTTCACTTAAAACTTTTTCACTAGTTGACGCTTCTTTTTTCTTTTCAGAAGAGCCAAAAACACTACCTCCTAAGTCGCCCAAAGAAGGAACACTCCCAAGACTGCAACCAGCAAGGCTTAGCCCAAGAATAGAAATCAACGTGAACCGAAAAAGACCTTTAAATATTTGCGCAATCGGCATGATAATTTTATCAATAATAAAGGCTGCAACCTCAACGCGTTGCAAAAGTGACAAAAACGGCATTAAAAACGTCCCCATTTGATGAGTGCATATTTAGAAATTTGTGCAACTCATAGATCACAAAAAATCATCAAAACAGATAATTTAGGATAAAACTCTAAAGCAGTGTTCATTTTATCAACTCTTGAGATCTATTCAAGACAAACTCATAATTTATTATATTGCAATTTCACCGTTAAAATAGATTATAATTCATGTAATGAACGACCAAAAAGCTTAAATTGTCCACTCACTATTTGGGTCGAGACCCTTAATAATTTTAAAATATTTAGAATACTGATTTTTCTGGCAAAAAAAAGATCATCATAACGGAAATATTGTACTTCTTTTCAAAAAGCAGATAAATCAATAAACAAAGTAAATTTTTGATAGATCTATAGTATCAAAGAGCATAAATGAACGGTAAGATAGCGATGAACGAACCAAAAGAAACATTAGACATACTTCTCGCAGCACCACGCGGGTTTTGTGCTGGTGTTGATAGAGCCGTACAGATTGTTGAACTTGCCTTAGAGAAATATGGCGCACCTATTTATGTACGACATGAAATTGTCCATAATAAATATGTGGTTGATAGTCTGAAGGAAAAGGGAGCCGTTTTCGTAGAAGAACTGGATGAAATTCCAGATACTGACGCTCCGGTCATTTTTTCAGCTCACGGAGTTGCAAAAATTGTCCCTGAAGAAGCTGAAAGGCGGAATTTTTTCTTTCTAGATGCCACCTGCCCTCTTGTTTCAAAAGTTCATATTGAAGCTGAAAGATTATTTGAGCAAAAGGCTCAAATTATTCTCATCGGCCATGCGGGTCACCCAGAAGTTATCGGTACCATGGGGCAACTCCCAACAGGCGCAGTCACGTTGGTTGAAACCGTGAATGACGCAGAAAATTTCACGCCGTCAAATACGGGAAAATTAAGTTATATCACGCAAACAACTTTGTCGGTCGATGACACTCATGAAATCGTCGATGTTTTACGGCGGCGGTTTCCTGAAATTCAATGTCCTAAAAAAGAAGATATTTGTTACGCAACAACAAACCGCCAGGAAGCCGTGAAAAAAATAGCAGAACAATGCGATTGCCTTTTGGTTGTTGGCGCACCAAATAGTTCTAATTCAATGCGTTTGGTTGAAGTGGGAGAACGTGCCGGTGCAAAACTTGCAGTGCTAGTGCAAAATGCAGCTGAGATACCGTGGGAGAAAATTACCGGATACTCTAAAATCGGTATAACAGCAGGGGCATCAGCTCCAGAAGTTTTGGTTGATGAAATCATCACCTCTTTTCAAGAGCGCTATGAAACAACAGTTTCAACCATAACTACAGCAACAGAAAATGTTGCTTTTAAACTTCCTCGCCAATTGCGTGAAGACGCATAAAAGAACAATAACAAAGGCAAAGATAGCTACTGGAAGAGTGTGAATGGCAGTATATACAAATGTTTCCGATCAGCAGTTAAATGACTTTTTAAGTACTTATGATTTAGGCGCTCCAAAATCATTTAAAGGAATTGCTGAAGGGGTCGAGAACACAAACTTTTTATTAGAAACAGAAAAAGGCAGATACATCCTCACTCTGTATGAAAAGCGGGTGAATAAAAATGATCTCCCCTTTTTCCTTGATCTAATCGAGCACCTCTCAAACAGCGACATCATTTGCCCAACACCCATACATGATCAGGATGGCAATAGCTTATTGATGTGCGCTGGGCGCCCGGCCGCTTTGTTCACGTTTCTAGACGGCATGTCAGTGCGCTGGCCAACAGCGCATCATTGTGGCGAACTCGGAAAATCCATGGCTGAGTTTCATCAAAGCGGCCTGAGTTATAAAAACACACGAGCAAACAGCTTTACAATAGAGGGGATGCACGAATTTTATCAAGCCATTGAAGGTGATGTACATTCGATAGATCCCAATCTAGTTACACTGATTGAAAATGAGCTAAAGTTTTTAGCTGACAATTGGCCGTCAGATTTACCAAAAGGCATCATTCATGCCGATTTGTTTCCTGACAATGTTTTCTTTCTAAATGATCAAGTCTCAGGCCTAATAGATTTTTACTTCGCGTGTACAGATTTTCTAATTCTTGATATTGCCATTACCCTCAATGCCTGGTGTTTTGAAAAAGATGTCAGCTATAACGTCACGAAAGCAAGCCGGCTTCTCAACGCTTACAGCAAAATAAGGCCGATCCAACCTGAAGAATTAGAGGCCTTGCCAATCATCGCAAGGGCAGCCGCACTTCGGTTTTTGCTCACACGCACAAATGACTGGCTAGTGACAAATGAAGGCGCGTTGGTCGCGAAAAAAGATCCAATGGAATATGTCCGGAAATTAAAGTTCCATCAGTCCATCACTAATCCAGGTTCATATGGCTTTAAATCCAATTAAGTTGAACCAAATTGTCTTCTGAAATTCAGCTATGCAGGAAATATCATGACAAAAATTCAACTCACATGTTTTGCCCAATCAGGAAATGCGTACAAAGCTGCGTTAATGCTCAATCTTTGTGGGGTAGAATGGGAGCCAAAATTCGTTGATTTTTTCAATGGAGGCAGTCGAACGGATGAGTATCTTGAGTTAAATACAATGGGTGAAGTGCCTGTGTTAATTGACGGAGAGAAAACAATCACGCAATCAGGCGTCATCCTGAAATATCTCTCCACGAAATATAATAAGTTCGGCGCAAAAACAGAAGATGATGAATTAGAAATACTCAGATGGCTTTTCTGGGATAATCATAAACTGACAAACAATATCGCGACGCTGCGCTATTTACTACAATTTGCCAAAACAGGTGAAACTGAAGTGACCCAGTTTTTAAGTGCACGCATTAAACCATGTTTGAAACTTTTAAATAACCATCTAGAAAGCTCTGCCTTCGCCATTGGTGGTGAACCAACCA
>JAJFHW010000400.1 GCA_021775385.1 Hyphomicrobiales bacterium
CAGTTAAAAGGTTTATGATGGTCTTCATTAAACCACCTGTTTTAGAAGACTTCTCTTCCTTGGTCACTTCAGCTACAACAAGCTTACCCTTCTCATCATATATTTTCGCACCTGAATAATCATCAAGCTGAGAAGATACAAAAAGTCGGCTCTCCTCAGGTTTTTTATCAGCTTCTTTCTTTGAAGAAACACTCTTGTCTTTAGATAGTTTCTTAGGGACAACAACCGCAACTTTTGATTCAGCAGTATCTTGAGCACTCTTCTTCAGTTGAACAGCGTCTTTAACTTTAGAGTTTGTTTTATCAATCACAGGCGTTTCAGCCACCTTAATTGATTGAGCCGCATCATCACCGCCAGGTGTTACACCAGTAGGAATTTCCCATTTTTTAGGCGCTGCTACGGCCCCTTTGACATTATTGCCGATAGAAGTAACTTTTTCAGAGATCTTATTACCAGCCTCAACAGCAGCCTCAGCGACACTATCAAGCCCACGTTCAATTTTTCCAACAACACTATATTCAGGTGTCACACCAGTAGGAACAGTCCAAATCGGTTTGGCTTTCGCTATCTCTTTGCTAACAGAGTTA
This sequence comes from Hyphomicrobiales bacterium, assembly GCA_021775385.1. Classification (GTDB taxonomy): domain Bacteria; phylum Pseudomonadota; class Alphaproteobacteria; order Rhizobiales; family HXMU1428-3; genus HXMU1428-3. The sequence goes on from JAJFHW010000400.1 coordinate 588, forward strand.
GCTTTTGTTTTTACAGCAGCTGGTGCATCTTTCTCAGTCTCAACAGATTTCTTATCGGCACTTTTTTGTACTTTTTGAGAGTTAGCATTTTCTGCCAATTTTATTTCTTGAGGTTGATGCTTGTTAACTGCCACAACAACTCTGTCTTTCGAAAGACGAGAATTATCTTTCCCACTTCTTGCAACATTATGATCAACGTCTGAAGAATTATCATCTGAAGATGTGATAATGCTCAAACGAGATTCAACTTTGCTCTCTATCCGGTCTTCTTTTAATAGGGCCCGCTCATCAACAACTTCTGTCATCACTTGCTTTTTAGTCGAAGCAATTTCAATACGTTCTCTAGCAATTGCAATAGGTGCGTAACGGTCACGTCCCTCATCATCGGAAATCCGTGTCTCTTCTTTATCAGTTGAAACCCGGCTTTGATCTTTTGCTAAAGAAGCAACATCTTTCTCTTTAGTGGTAACTTCTTTTTCAAGAGACTTCACAGGAGTTTCCGAAGCCTCTGGTTTTTGTGAAACTTTATTTACATCAACTGGAGTAACATCGCTGCCTTTGCTAACAACACTTTCATGAGAAGCAAGAGTTTCTTTTGTTTTCTCGGTTATGCTCGTGACTTTTGCAACAGAGACATCCTTCTGAATGGAAGTGTCTTTCTGAGTTACCTTAATTTTCTCAGCTACAACACCATCAGATTTAGGTGCATCAATCTTTTTAACTTCTTTCACAGAAGGTGATTTCAAGATTTTAGCATCAGCTATTTTAATACGTTTGGAAAACTCTTCATTCGCCGCCCGAGCCAATTCATCAGCCTTAGCCAATGTCTGGTCTATTGACGTCTGGTTCTGGTCTATTTGTGTCTTGCTTAATACAGCCGGGTCCTGCTTAACCTGCTCTAGTTGAGCATTAACAGTCTTATCCTTAGCTTTTACAGCTGTGCCAATTTCCGTTTGAGATTGAACTAGTTTTGTCTTATCTGGGCTAGTTTGAGCCAATTGACGGGCCATCGTATTTTTTTGCCAGGCATTAACCACAAACCCTGCCCACAAAAATGTAACAAAAATAGCCAAAACCGTCGATAATAACCGAACGACACTCATAACTAGTACCTTTCAAACTCAATACTGTGAAACCACTTAATAAAAAATGTAGTCACCCTCATTTTATACAATTTAACGGGGCTTTCCAACAACATAAAAACAACACTTGAAACATAAAATAATTCAAGAGAATCAGGCCACTATGTAAAAGTGTTGCATCTAGAAGACATATATAGTTGCGACAGATATAGTTCAGCAACGGCTTAAAAGCAAGTTTTAGCCCTTTTTCGTTTCTGCAAAGTGTCTTAAGAAACAAATAATTTCATCAAACTGTAAGATGAAAAACTCAATAAAACTCAAAATTAATATAAAGGTCATTGCAATCAAAATTATGACAAAAAAGATAGAAGCCCCCGAAACAAGCTCCCAATCACACTCAAAATCGATAAAATCAATCTGTGTTTTTTGTGGATCAGGAGAAGGCCTTAATCCAGAATTTAAAATTGCAACCCAAACCCTTGGGCATATTTTTGCTCAAAACAATATCGAATTAATCTACGGCGGCGGTGATACAGGGCTAATGGGCACTATTTCTAACGCCGTCAAAGAAAAAGGCGGCAAATCCACCGGCATAATCCCAAAATTCCTCCTAAAATATCAAAATGAAAATTCTGAGACAACCGGCCTAATCGTCACAAAGGACATGCATACAAGAAAAGCTAAGATGTACGAGCTAGCCGATGCATTCATCGCTTTACCAGGCGGCATCGGAACTTTAGAAGAATTGGTTGAAACCATGACATGGGCACAGTTGGGCACTCACCAAAAGCCTATAGCCCTTCTAAACACCTCAAATTTCTGGGAACCGTTTCTATCTCTCATAGAGCATATGAAAAGTGAAAACTTTATCAGGTCTGGCCTCGAAGTTAATTTTCAAGTTGTCGAACAACCAGAACTAATCATCAATGAATTGATTTTACAAAAAAGCGCACTTATAAAAGACAACTCATAATTTCAAGAAATCACGGCGCCATCACGTAACAATTTATAATTGATAGAATCTACCAACGCCTCAAACGAGGCATCAACAATATTGGTCGAGACACCGACTGTATGCCAGCGCTTACCTTCACTATCTGCACTTTCAATAAGCACACGAGTGATCGCATCTGTGCCACCAGTTAAAATCCGCACCTTATAATCAACAAGCTGCAAATCAGTGATAAACGGCTGATAAGGTCCAAGGTCTTTTCGAAGAGCCTGATCAAGAGCATGAACCGGACCATTTCCTTCACCTACATGTGCATGGGTCTTATCATTAACTGTCACCTTCACCATTGCTTCAGAAACTGTGATGATCTCACCGCTGGAATTATACCGCCGTTCGACCATAACTCTAAAACTATCAACAGAGAAAAATCGAGGCACTTCCCCCAGATGCCGGCGAGCTAAAAGCTCAAATGATGCATCTGCCCCATCATAAACATACCCAACACTAGAGCGCGCCTTCACATCTTTTAGTAACTCATCAACACGAACATCGTCATGATCAACAAGAATATCCAATCGCTCAAGTTCAGCTAAAATATTTGATTTTCCAGCTTGGCCTGAAACTAATAATTTCCGAGTATTTCCAACAAGCTCAGGTTCAACGTGCTCGTAAGTCGAAGGGTCTTTCGTAACAGCAGAAACATGAATTCCGCCTTTATGAGCAAAAGCTGAACTCCCAACATAAGGTTGCGAATGATCAGGTGCCCGGTTTAAAACCTCATCAAGTAAACGAGATGCATGTGTAATGGTGCGCAATTGCTGGGCTGTAATCCCAGTTTCAAAATGATTTGCAAAATCTGGTTTCAATAAAAGAGTTGGAATGATCGAAGTCAAGTTCGCATTACCGCATCGCTCGCCCAAACCATTGAGTGTGCCTTGCACTTGGCGGGCGCCAGCTTGTATAGCTGCCAAAGAATTAGCAACTGCATTTCCTGTATCATTGTGCGCGTGAATGCCAATATAGTCACCAGGTATAACTTTGGTAACAGCTCCGACAATTTCCAACACTTCATGAGGCAAAGTTCCCCCATTCGTGTCACATAAAACAACCCAGCGTGCGCCAGCTTCATATGCAGTCTTCACACAAGAAAGTGCATATTCAGGATTTGATTTGTAGCCATCAAAAAAATGCTCGCAATCAATTAAAGCTTCACGCGCACTTTCACTAACGGCTTTAACACTGTCTGTAATTGTCGATAAGTTCTCTTCATTTGTAACACCAAGAGCCACCCGCACATGATAGTCCCATGATTTGGCAACAAGACAAATCGCATCAACTTTCGCATCAAGAATAGCATTAAACCCGGCATCATTTGAAATCGAACGTCCCACTCGCTTGGTCATTCCAAAGGCAGTATTTTTAGCTGTTTTAAAATCACGCGGCGTTTCAAAGTAACCACTGTCAGTCGGGTTAGCTCCTGGATAGCCGCCCTCAATATAATCAAGCCCTAAACTATCCAAAGCTTCAGCAATTAAAATTTTATCTTCAAGAGAAAATTCAACTCCTTGCGTCTGAGCCCCATCTCGCAAGGTAGTATCAAACAAATAAATTCTCTCACGTGTTTCAGCCACAGCCAAATCCCTAACCCTCAATAACTATAACAAGCAAGCCATATCCATAAGGAGCTAAAAGCCCCAATGCAAGCCATTCCTGCTAAATGTCTGGAAAACAGGTTAATAGAGAGAAAATCTCGATATTTAGTATTGACTGACAAAAATCTCTGAAACTATGAGATAACTAACAAGAAAAAAATACACCCCTCAACATACGAAAAAGGAGTGACACCCCTTCAGCGTCAGGACATGACAGCTTTGCTGCCCGGAGCGCACAAGATTAGCCTGAACAGAAAGTAGCGAGTACGGTTAAGCTGATCGTAAAAAAGCACCTCCTCTCGGAGACACAAACACCTGCACAGTTGCTCGCTAGCAATTGAAATGCAACAAAAAGCACTTGGAATAACCGTGAGAGAAAACAACAAACCTCCCTATCCGAAGAAGGAGCTCAGTCCTTTTCGGGCTGAGGGACATGGCAGCAGAGCTGCCCGGTGCTTAGCGCCGCCTCTCGGAGTGCCTGCCGCTTCAGCGGCAGAATAGCGCGTGAGAGAAAAAACTTCCCCCCACTTAACTCTTCACTTCCCAGTCCGTAAAGCCATCTCCGTCCATAAGAACAATATTTTTAGATACCAATTCATCACGCAACCGGTCAGCCTCAGCCCAGTCTTTATTCTCACGTGCTTCAAGGCGCGCTGCTATCAAAGCCTCAACTTCTTGCTCACTAATCTCAAGTTTTGGTGCGCGTAGCTCAGCCCATTCCTCAACAGTATGAGTTAAAAGCCCCATTAAGTTTGCTGAAGCTTTCAGTGCTACTGGATTATCTTTCAATTGATGCAAAATTGAAATCGCTTTAGGTGTATTCAAATCATCCGCTAGTGCAGAAAATAGTCCCTCATCAAGAAGTTCTGTTGAAATCTCATCCTCACTTGCTTCACCTTCAGGCAAAACACCATACCACCCATCAAGGGTTTTTTGAGCAGCTGTTAGATTAGCTTCTGTCCAGTTAATGGGTTGACGGTAATGGGTCATCAACATCGCAAGACGAGCAACTTCACCAGGCCATTTTTTCAAAACCTCATTCACAGTGATGAAATTGCCAAGGCTCTTGGACATCTTCTCACCTTCAACTTGTAAATAGCCATTGTGCATCCAGATGTTGGCCATTTTATCAGTTCCATGAGCACAGCAACTTTGAGCGATTTCATTTTCATGATGAGGAAAAACCAAATCTATACCACCACCATGAATGTCAAACACTTCACCAAGATGCGCCTTTGCCATAGCTGAACACTCAATATGCCAGCCAGGGCGACCACGCCCATTTTTAGATGCACCGCCACCTTGCCAAGGACTATCCCACCCAGGCTCTTCATCAAGAGAAGGTTTCCAAAGCACAAAATCCATAGGGTCTTTTTTATAAGGCGCAACTTCAACACGGGCCCCTGCCTGCATTTCATCAACAGAACGGTTTGAAAGCCCTCCATATCCCTTCATAGCTGGGACATGGAAAAGCACATGGCCCTCAGCTTCATAAGCAAAGCCTTTTTCAATCAACACAGTGATAAGCGCCTGCATCTCAGCAATATGCTCTGTGGCACGAGGCTGCACATCGGGCTGATGACAATGAAGTGCCGTCATATCAGCTTGAAACTGTTCATTGGTGCGCTCTGTTAATTCGCGAATATCAATACCCTCGTCGCTAGCCCGGGCATTAATTTTGTCATCCACATCAGTGATGTTACGTACATACGTCACATGGGTTTCACCATAAACATGGCGAAGAACGCGATTTAAAACATCAAACACAATAACCGGACGAGCATTACCGATATGCGCATAATCATAAACGGTCGGACCACATACATAGAGCCCAACAACAGGTTTCCCATCTTCAGGAGAAGTGTGAAGAGGCTCTAGAACCTGTTTTTGTTTAGATAGTGTATTGTAAAGCGTAATGGTCACACCAGAACTCCGTTATAAAAATATGTAATTTGATTGCCACTTTAGATTGTCACTATAAATTGCCAATATTGAGAAGCCAAGCAGCTCAAAGCCTAAACCTCACCTAAATGATACGCCTAGGTGCAGGACCTATCTATATAACAAAGTTCAAAAGAAAGTGGTGAATAAAATGAAACTAATTAAAATGCTTTCAAAGCAGAAATAAGCAAAGCTTTCGCATCTAATACCCTTTGCATTTCCCCAGTTGCTCGGCCAATCATTAATGAACCTTGCATAGAAGATAAAATCCAACCGGAAAGCATCCTTGTATCAGCATCAGGGTTAACAAGAGTTGCGTCTTGTAATTTTTTGATGATCGATAAAACCCAAGCTAACTGATCTGCAAAAAAACCATCAACTTCGTGCTGCACAGCTTCAGGTAATACTGGATATTCCCCTGCCAACGAACCACAAAGGCAAATCTTTTGAGGTTCTTCTTCAAATATCAGGTAAGCATGGAAATAATCATCAAGCAGTCCCCAGTAATCGGCACTTCTAGATTTCTCAGATGCCGCAATAACTTCTTGTACCTCTGCACGATATCGATGAACCACAGCCCGGGCTAAATCCCCTTTTGAGGGGAAATAATAGTGAATACTCGCTTTGCGAATTCCAACTTCATCCGAAATATCTTGATAGCTGATGGCACTATAGCCACGCGATTGTAATAATCCCATAGCGCTATCAAGTATGCGGTCTTGCGTTCCACTCATAAATAAAATAAAGCCCTTAGCTAGTTAAAAAGAAGAGGTAAAATAACCAGTCTCCTCTCATTTATAATTTATAAGTCCAACATTCATTGATTAGGGTCAAGAGAGGACACCCTATTTAGTTGATATTCCTCGCCTAAAATATAGTGAATACACAAGAAAAAACCTTAATTAGCCCCCATTTTTGATGTAAAATAGGCAAGAGCAGGTCAGTTAAGTTAATTCACATCTCTTTAGAATAACCAAATGTGCATTAATATTTGCTAATTTAGGTGAACAAAGCAAGTCTATCAAAGTTGAACATATGAACCATTTTAAAGGGCTCAAAACAAGTTTTTCTCAATGAGACCTAATTTAAGTCATTGAAAAACATATTTTTTTAAAAAACTAATGATAGTACGACATAGAAATAATACCCGGGATCATCAAATGGCAAGACCGAGCTTTTCAAAAAAGATAAACTCTATCAGCACCTTTAAGTTCACAAGTCTTGCTGCAATTTTTGCGAGTTTATTTTTTTATTTTCCTGCCAATGCGCAACAACGCAGTCCGGATCATCAAAGATATTGTTTAAGGTTAGAAGGCCAGCTCGCCAAAACTTACCAAAAAAATCAAGGGGCGAGTGTTAATCGGGCAAAGCTCAAATTATACATTCGCAATGTTGAACGCATCTACCATCGCTTAAATTATGACGCAGATAGACGAAACTGCTATTCGCAATTTCTGTTTTCAAAAGAATTACGCAGAACGCCGCGTTGTCTCCGTATTCATAAAAAAATCATTAATGCAAAACGGCAACTAAAGTCTCTAAATAGACGATTAGAAAACCTCATTCACTCTGGCAGCAACAAACAAACAATGAGATCTGACCTCATTCGAACCCTGGCTCGCAATAAATGCGGCCGCCAATATGAAAGAGAAGACCGAAAAAGAAATTCATTCAGCAACTGGTTTGATGATGGTTTCTTCGGTGGCAACACTCAAGAACCTGAGTATAATCCGCAAGATAGATTTCGCTTCACCACACATCGCACCCTCTGTGTCCGTCTGTGTGATGGCTATTATTTCCCAATGAGCTTTGCCACAACGACAAATCGGTTCAGTACAGATGAAATAACCTGCCAATCTAAATGCGCAGCACCAGCAAAATTATTCACCTACCCAAATCCAGGTGGCAACCCACAGCAAATGTATTCTATCAGTGGTACCCCCTATGGAGACCTGAAGAACGCATGGAAATTTAAAAAAGAATTTGTAAAAGGCTGTTCTTGCAAAGCTGCTGAATACAATCCCATCCTCCTGGAAGCAAAACCGGAAACAGCAAAAGAAGAAGACACCCCTCAAGAGACAGACAAAACCTCAAAAGACGGAGTTACAAAAAAAGAAGAGGCCAAAAATTCTGAGGAACAATCCACACCTAAAGATGGAAACCCACCAGTACTAAAAAAGACAGTAACACTGCAAAAAGCCGAAAATAACAAGAAATAAGGCTACACACTTAAATTTCACGCAATGAAACAACCGGCTGAAATATAACAATCAAATGACATCTATGTAAGATTTGTCACTTTGTGGATTATCACACTCTTGTCAACATATCGTCACGGCCCCTTTCTATGGTGCTCATAGTTCATGAGTACTTGGAGGGCAATATCATGTTTAGTTTAGTAAAACGTCCGATAGGAATAGACGACCTCACTGAGGTCCGTTACCTACATAGTTCTGCTTTTAGAATGTGCGGGGCAGAGCATCACACTGAAGAAGAAATTAACGCATATTTATCGCGTATCAACTCTGTTGAATATATCAGAGAATGTATGAATTGTAACTTATTCGGCTTATGGCACAATCACATCCTAATTGGCACTGCGGGATGGTGCGCTTCAACGGATAATCGCTCAACTTCACGTATGCGTAAAATTTATATCCATAGTTTCTATATTGGCTTGGGATTAGGCCGTATGATGGTAGAACATGCTGAAAACAGAGCAAGTGATGCCGGATTTGATGAATATAGCGTCAGAACAAATTTAAGCGCGGCAGCATTCTTTGAAAGCATAGGCTATGCAACAAGTTCTCATGGTGCCTTAAACACACCGATCGGGCTAGATATTCCAATTACCTACATGCGAAAATCAAAATCAAAATCAAAACAAATTCCATCCAATAATCAACTACAACAGCAATCAATGAATAGAAATTTTCCAGAAGATATATCTGTCGGTCAACGACAGAATATTAAAATCACAGGTTAAAAAGTGATCTCAAACTTCGAATAAATAGAGAGATCATCAACCTCTCTTTTTATTCACTCGTTTTATACGGCTTCACCTTTCAAGCGTCCAGCCGCTCGTTCCGCCCCGATTAACGGAAGTAAAGCTTTTAACTCAGGTCCATGCGATTGCCCGGTTAATACCAAACGAAGAGGTTGAAACAAAGCTTTCCCCTTAGCACCAGTTGCTTCTTTTACCGCTTTAGTAAATTCTCCCCAGCTTGTTTCATCATAAGGCCCTTCAGGCAAAACACTCAAAGCCTTCGAGCAAAACTCAGCATCGGCAATCACTGGCTCAATCGGCCCATTAACAACTTGCCACCAGAGTTTAACGTCTTCAAACTTTTCAATATTACCACGTATAGCATCCCAAAAAGCTTCAGCTCCATCAATTCCTAATTGAGCCAGACGGTCAGACACAACAGAAAAATTCATTTCGTGCAGCAACTTTGCGTTAATCAACTCAAGCTCAGCCACATCAAATTTCGCTGGCGAGCGACTTAACTTTTCAAAAGCGAACTCCTTGAAAATAGTCTCAGTTGTTTGATGTGGAACAATCGGGTTTGAAGATCCAATGCTTGCTGCATGACTAACAACTGCCATCGCCTCAATTCCCTCTTCACGAAACGAGGAGATAGATAAACTCCCTAATCGCTTAGAGAGCCCTTCCCCATCTTTACCAACTAGTAAATTATGATGTGCAAATACAGGCGCTGTTGCCCCAAGAGCTTCAAAAATCTGAATTTGTGCCCCAGTATTTGCAACATGATCTTCACCGCGAATAACATGGCTAACTTTAAATTCAATATCATCAATCACACTAG
>JAJFHW010000005.1 GCA_021775385.1 Hyphomicrobiales bacterium
CACGGAAAATCCTTGCCAATCCTGGAAGATGTCGAACGCAACCCAATGAGCTATAAACGTCTCATTTTAGGAAGCCTTATCTTAGGCAAAAAATTTGAAGAGTTTTCAAAACCAGGGGAAGCTGTCGGCGTGCTTCTGCCAAATACAAATGGTACAGTTGCCACTTTCATGGGGTTACAATCAATTGGCCGCGTCCCAGCGATGCTGAACTTTTCAAGCGGTCCTGCCAGCATGGTAGCAGCAACACAAACCGCAGCTATTAAAACCATCATCACATCGAGACGTTTCATAGAACTTGGACGCTTAGAACAAGTTGAAATGGAACTCAATAAGATAGCAAAAGTCATTTACCTTGAAGACATCAAAGATGATGTCTCGAAAACAGACAAACTTCTTGGTCTCTTTAAAACCAAAATGATTTCACTAATCTACAACCCAAAGAAATATAACAGCACACCAGATGATACAGCCACCATCCTGTTCACCTCTGGCTCTGAAGGCACACCAAAAGGAGTAGCACTAAGTCACAAAAATTTACTTTCAAACGTCTACCAGATTAGTGCAAAGGTAGACTTCAGCCCTTCAGACACCGTATTCAATGCACTGCCAATCTTTCACGCCTTTGGTCTTTCGGACGGCACCCTGCTCCCCCTTCTCTCAGGTGTGAAAACATTCCTATACCCTTCACCACTTCATTACCGGATTGTACCTGAAATGGTCTATGATACAAACGCGACTATAATGTTTGGCACGGACACTTTCCTGAAAGGCTACGCTAATAAAGCGCATCCTTATGATTTCTATTCCATAAGATATGTATTTGCTGGTGCTGAAAAGCTCTCTGCCGAGACAAGAACCCTCTGGTCAGATAAATTTGGCATAAGAATTTTCGAGGGTTATGGCGCTACAGAAACATCACCCGCTCTCTCTTTCAACACAGCAATGGAATACAAACCAGGAACTGTGGGTCGTTTTTTACCAGGCATAAACTATAAGTTAGAAGACATTCCAGGTATTGAAGATGGCGGCCGCTTACTCGTCTCAGGCCCCAACATTATGAAAGGTTATATGTTCCACGATACCCCAGGCATCATCCAGGCTCCTGAAGAAGGATGGTATGATACAGGTGACATTGTGGATTTAGATGAAGAAGGTTACATCACCATTAAAGGCCGCGCCAAACGCTTTGCAAAAATTGCTGGTGAAATGGTCTCCCTCACAATGGTGGAACAATTCCTTTCAAAACATTGGCCTGAAAACATGCACGGTGTTGTAACCCTTCCTTGCCCTAAAAAAGGAGAGCAAATCATTCTCCTAACTGACAAAAAAAGTTTGGAACGTAGCGAGCTTATATCAAAAGCAAAAGAAGATGGCTTAACAGAACTCGCCATTCCAAAAACCATCCATACTAATGAAACAATCCCTATTCTTGGAACGGGTAAACTAGATCATGTCTCGTTAAAAGCTCTAGCTGAGACAAAGCAACTATAGAACCATCAAGAAACCAAAAAGCCCTAGACCTTTAAAATTAAGATCTAGGGCTTTTATTTTGTGTTTTATTCCGTCGATTTATTCAGGCAATTTTTTAAAAACCAATCATTTTCAGTCTGTGATATTTCTCACATACGCTCCCACTTCAATTCGTTAATTTCTAATCATCAAGACGAAATAAATCGTCTGAACATGAAACTAAAATTAATTGAGTAAATTAAATTGGAGAGAAAAAATGAACACTTTAAAGAAAACAGTCGTAACAGCGTGTGCAATAGCAACAATTAGCTTTGCTGCACTTGGCGCAACAGCAACAGGCGCAAGTGCCGGTTGGAAAAAACACCGTCACCACCACCACTTCCATGGTCGCTTTCTTAAGCACCACTACTATGGACATAATTACGGTTACTACTGCAAACCAAAATTTCGCAAACGCTGGGTATGGAGCCCTCGAAGAGGCCGTAAGGTAAGACGTTTGGTAAAAGTTGGCCAATGGTGCAACGGCAGATACTACAACTACCACTAAGCCGAAAACAAAAAACAAATTTAAAAAGACAAACCGATCTCAAAATAGAGGTCGGTTTGCTTATATTAAGATGCGAATTCTCAAATTCACATTTAGTAGTGTGACTTTTCACACAGCTCAAACCTCATAAAAAAGATAAATTAAAACAAAGAAAAGATGAAAATTAAAAAATAGGAATAAGCAATGCAGCCAATTGCAAAAAAGAAAATCCAGTTTCTAATGAAGATAAGTCTAACACTATTGCTCATCATTGTTTGGTATTCATAGAATAGGCATCACTACAAACTAATTAATCTAATCAGTCTTCTGTAAAACCTTGAAGGCAAAACAAGTGGAATTTTGGATGACCATACTTTTTAAACTAAGCATTACCATCGGATTGATTTATTTATATCTGCCTTCGGACCCACCTAATGAGGATTAGTCCGTACAATAAGCTAGCTTATATCTGACGCAGTAAATAACCAGCGTTGATCACACCAACACCGCGTAATTCAGTGACATCCAAATTAGTGAATTGAAAAGTGTCTTGAACAGCGGCAACATACGCTTCACTACAGTGAATTCGAGAAGGTAAACTTTGCGCTTCTAACCTGGCAGCACAATTAACAGAACTTCCCCAAACGTCATAGGTCATCCGCTGATCACCAATGATCCCAGCTGTCACAGGCCCTCGATGAATACCGATACGAAGTGAGAGTGTCTCAATCCCTAAGAAAGAGCGATTGTTCATTTGCTCAATCATATCAAGCGCTAGAAAGCCCATCGCTCGTGCACCGCCGGCATCATGCAAACCACCAACAGCTAAATAACCATCACCGATGGTTTTAATCTTATCAACTGAGTAATTTTCACATAATCCATCAAATGTCGTAAACAAATCATCCAAATAAGCAACAACATCTTCAGGTGGAACATTATGAGAGGCCCGGGTAAAGCCAACCAGATCAGCAAACAAAATGGTCGCATCCTCAACCCTGTCAGCAATCCGCTCTTTGGGAGCAGCTTTTAATCGCTCAGCTATTGGAACTGGCAAAATAGTATACAGTAATTTTTCAGATCGTTGATACTCAGAGGCCAAAGCTTGCTCAGCTTTATATAACGAACTGAGGGCATAAAATATCAAGAGACAATTGATTAAAATCGCATTCACATATCCCTGTATCGCAAGATCACGGCGAAATGCCTGATCAGCGATCATCAAAAACCCTTCTTCGCTCGCGTAAAAATAAACCCCAAGCAACGCCATAAGGCCCGCACCAAGAAGAGGTAAATAGATATGGGTGTTTTGCACCCCTACCATGAAAATAAAAGCACCAACCAATGTAAAATAAATCTGTAAATCACTATTCAACCCAAAGGCCATCACAACAAATGAATTACCAAAGAAAATAAAACAAGCAAGCAAAACAGCCGCAAGATACTCCCCATATCTATGCATGAACACCAGCGAGAGAGAACATATTATCATGCCGAAATTATAAATGTTGACCGGTAATAACGCCCAAAAATCATGTAATCCATTCATGATCAAATGATGAAACGCATTAAAAGCTGTTACATAGAGCACCATATTGGTAAAACGGTGCCGACGACGAACCGCTTCATCAGAGCTGACAATACCAATATTTAGAATCTTATGACCGAGATCATTTAGATAAGCTTTCACTTTATTCATAACCTAATTCAAAGCCGCAGCGATGCGCCCCTCCAGCTCTGCTACATCCAATAGTACCAAACCACCACGCGTCTTTTCTAAAATTCCAACTTTCAAGAGAGCAGACAATTCCCTGCTAACAACCTCACGGCGACAGCCAATTCGTCCTGCTAAATGATGATGAAAAGGAGGAGGAGAAATTATTCTTTGTTCTCTATTCGAGCGCCGTGGAACAGACAAGCGAAGCAATTCAGCATAAAGTCTCTCATTAGTTTTTAATACGCTCATTTCAGAAAAACGTAGATCAAGTGAGCGAATACGAGAAACCAAAACCTTTAAAATCTCTGAGGCAATTTCTGGCACACCAGTGGCTAATTCTAAAAAATGAGACGAAGAAAGACGGGCAATCTCAGTGCGCTGCAACGCCGTAACATTTGCAGACCGCCCTTTGCCATCAATAGCAGAAAGCTCCCCAAAAAAATCCCCCTCAGAAAGATCCGCCAATATCACTTCCCGACCAAGTACAGAGCGATACAAAACTCTCACTTTTCCAGAAAGTATAAACAACACATCAGATGATTGGTCTTCAAAATCAAGAATCAATTCGTTCTCATTATAAGTTCTTGTGATAATTTTTTTCTCCAAACTCTCAAACTGTCTTAGAGACAATGAAGAGAACAAAGAAATCTTGTCCAAAGCACTCATACCTGTAAATAAACTTTCACTTATAAATTAACTAGGGTCTAGACCCTAACCGCACCAAATCATAGCCAATTTCTATAACACTACAAGGCTCATAAAAATCATCAATGCTAAAAAATTAATGACATATTTACTTAAAATTTTAAAATAATTAGAATTAAATAAAAAAACAGTTTTATTAAATAAATAAGCAAATAAAGCTAAACATTTAGTAAGTATTTACTACAGTTTTACTGCCGATATTCGTCTTTTTTTATTTTATTCCTGCTAATCTAAAAGCATCAAGAAATAACCACAACCAGTAATACGTGGATGCTAAAGCTTGTCACTTAAAAGTGGATACCAATTTTAAGAAAAATGACTAGCTTAAACAAAGAAAGAGAGCATGTCCTTGAATTCGATACGAAGTGACATCCTCTAATGGAATAAAACAATGATTGAGCAAGCATTACAAACAGTCAAACAACCAGGGATACCAGTTTCTAAAACTGCTCCTGACAGAAAAGACAGTATGAGCGCTTATGAAAAGGTGAAGTCTAAGCGACCTCAATCTCAATCAGCAGAAACCGAACAAGGCCCAAAATTCACAATAGATCGTCAGTTCTCTAGCAGTTCTAAAGTTTTGGCAAAAAGCCTCGGCCGGTTCAGTAAAGTTTTAAACTACCTCGAAACAACAGTTCCTTCAAAACCAGCTGAAGAAACAACCTTGTTCGCAGGCTTAAAAATTAATAAGAAAACCATAAACCCAACAAATAGTGAGCCAGTAAATAAAAGCCAGCCACCAGATAGCTCACAAGATAAAACCGGTGACACAAAAACTTATGGTGAGCAACTTGAACTGGATCTGTTTCCTGAAGAAAAGAAATTAGATAGTACCAAAAACAATAAACCTCCTGTGGAGATCAAAAAGTTTGATAAACCACCCCAAAAATCACTGGATATAGAGCAAGTACCATCAATTGACATAGGACATAACCCAAGCGATTTTAAAATACATAACATCATCACAGATGAAATAATAAAGGCCATATCACAAGGTGAACCGTCTATAAAAGTAAAAGACGTTAGTGAACATCTTGCTAGCAAATTAGCAAATGAAGTAAGAAAACAATTAGCAAATTTACCCCATGCCATAGCCACAAATGAGGATACAGCCCCTGTATCAGTTTTTGATAAGGAGATATAATTAAGAAGAACTACTAAGCAAAATGCTTAAGGTTCCATTGTTTTCCACCTGATCTCGTCATGAAGCAAAAAAGCAAAAATAATGATCACCTAAATAAACTCATGGCGAGGATTTTTTAAATTAGTCCTGAACAAA
>JAJFHW010000041.1 GCA_021775385.1 Hyphomicrobiales bacterium
GCGTTGTCTTCACACCATTCCACTTTGGCGGTCATTATCAGGGCGAAGATCTACGCTCTAAATACCCAACAGGCGCTGATCCAATCGTCTTAGGTGAGGCGTGTAACACCGCACAAACCTACGGCTATGACAGCGTAACGCAAATGCAAGAAACCAAAACGACGCTTTGCCGTATTGAGCGCGCGTAACCTTTAGGAGGAATAAAAATGGCTAGAATGAAATTCCTCTGTGACGCAGAACGTTGCATCGAATGTAATGCCTGTGTGACAGCTTGTAAAAACGAGCATGAGGTTCCGTGGGGTGTCAATCGGCGCCGTGTTGTAACCATCAATGATGGTAAAGCTGGTGAGCGATCAATCTCGGTCGCTTGTATGCACTGCTCAGACGCACCTTGTATGGCCGTCTGTCCAGTTGACTGCTTCTACCAGACTACTGATGGTGTCGTGTTGCACTCGAAAGATCTTTGCATTGGTTGTGGTTATTGCTTCTATGCGTGTCCGTTTGGTGCGCCGCAATATCCACAAGCTTCCAATTTTGGCTCTCGTGGCAAAATGGACAAATGTACCTTCTGTGCCGGTGGCCCGGAAGAAAACATGTCCCAGGACGAGTTCCAAAAATATGGACGCAACCGTCTTGCAGAAGGCAAGTTACCATTATGCGCAGAAATGTGCTCAACCAAAGCTCTTTTGGCTGGTGATGGTGACACTGTTTCCGATATCTATCGTCAGCGTGTCGTAGCTCGTGGCTTCGGCTCAGGCGCTTGGGGATGGGGAACAGCATACGATCGTAAAACAGGTGGCTAATCCCCCCATCCTGTTAAAGCAGGCCTATAAAAGTTAGGTCTGCTGGTTACGAGACCGGTTAAATAACCGGAACAAAACATAATGAGGAGATCGCAGTCCAATCTGTCATCTCCTCATTATATGAATTATTTTAGCTTGGTGACTTAAAAAATAAGAGCTGAGTTAAAACTGAGAGTGAGAAAAAAATAGTGCTTCTGTGCACAACAAGGTCAAAACAGATCAACCTCATTCAATTCGCCTTCTAATAAGAATGCCCAATGTGGCAGTTATAAAATTGCAGCAGACTTCTATTTCAGTTCTCAGATATCTAAGAGCTCAGAAGCTCGGCGCGAGTGAAAACTTGAAGAGGGAAATATTGAGTGAGTAGGGAGAAAAAAATGAACAGTCTTAAGTTAAAAAGTCTTAAGCTAAACTGTCTTCAGTCACTGGAGTTACTAAAGTCACTGGGGGCACAAAAACATAGTCTGCTCCGAGGAAGGACTAGAGCCAATCAAAAAACTTTAGCTCTTTCATTAGAGCCACTAAAGGGAACCGTGAGCTTTGTAATAAGCTTGGTGGCAGTCGGACTTGTCCTGTTTATCTGTAGTGTTTCAGGCGCTCAAGCTGAAAGCTCTGTGCGCCCCCCAGCAAATGCCGTTAAAAATGAAATCAATAAAGACGCAGCTAAAAAGTTTCAAACTAACAGAATTCCAGGAGCAGTCCTGAATAGAAGTTCAGATGCTGACACTTGGCGTGCTATTCGTCACGGCGTAACAGGCAATGTATCAATTCCAGATAAAAAAGCTGGGATTTTGGTACAGGATGCAGGCGAAAGTTATAGAGCCATTCGTAACGGGCCGCTTTTTAGTTATCTTGGGTTTTCAATGTTGGCAACCTTGATTCTGTTAGCCATTTTCTTTGCCTGGAGAGGACAGGTTAAAGTCGACAAAGGTTTATCAGGACGCAAGATCAAGCGCTTTTCAACCATTGAACGCACTGGTCATTGGCTGATGGCAATTTCATTTATCATTCTAGGTATCAGTGGTCTGAATATATCATTTGGTAAAACCGTAATAATGCCAATCATCGGTAAGGATGCATTTGGTCCCTTTACGCACTTTTTAAAACTAACACATAATTACATCGCCTTTGCCTTTATGTTGGGGCTTCTAATCGCGTTTGTTTGTTGGGTGCTACACAACATACCAAATCGCGGTGACATCAATTGGCTCCTAAAAGGTGGTGGTATCTTTAAAAAGGGTGAGCATCCACCAGCCGGGAAATTCAACGCTGGTCAAAAACTAATTTTCTGGGGAGTGATGATCGGCGGGCTTTCATTAAGCGTATCTGGCTGGGCATTAATGTTCCCATTTGAATACTCTTTCTTCTCAAGCACCATGTCAGCATTTTCTGCTATTGGGCTTGATGTCGGAAATTGGACAGGACTAGGTAACGCACCCTACAGTGTCATTCAAGAGCAGCAATATAATAATATCTGGCATGCTATCATGGGCGTCCTGATGATCTGCTTGATTTTAGCTCATATCTATATTGGCACAATCGGTATGGAGGGCGCTTATGATGCCATGGGCTCCGGCGATGTCGATGAAAATTGGGCAATTGAACACCATTCTCTTTGGGTAGAAGAAGTTAAAGCTCAAGAGCGAAGTGCAGATGGCGCGAACGTGCAAGCTGCAGAGTAGTCATTAGAGATGAAGCTAGAGACAGACGGGAGACAGAGTGTGCGTAAATGCTCACCCTTAGAGCGTTTTGCCCAAAAGTGGCTGCCGGTTTTGGGAAGAAAGAAACGCTTAAACAAACAATTAGAGCAGTTCTATGAATTCATCAAAAGGAGGACTGCTCTAGAGTCTGTAAAAATTTCTAAATGTACATTAGGTATCACTGCGCTGTTTTTATCAATCGGTGCAGTGATAGCAGCTGAGTTGATTTTAATGGATTTGCTTCCCTATAAATTGAGCGCAATCGCCCAATCAAATCATCCTGCTTTACCAGAAAAACTAAAAGGTCATGGAGGGCCGGTTAAGTCCATCGTGCTGGATGGAATGGACAGGCTAGCCTTAAGCTCATCTTTCGATTACTCAATTATCCTTTGGGATCTCTCTAACAAAAAAGGAAAAATAAAATATCGCATGTTAGGCCACAAGGCAGCGGTAAACGATATTGCATTCATTCCAAATGGTAACAAGCCTCCAGAAGAAGCTGTCTCAGTGTCAGATGATGGAAGCTTTGCGATTTGGAATTTAACAACTGGCAATTTATTAAAATTAATAGAAGACACAGGTGACAAGGTTCTAGATGTTACTACAGCTAAGAATGCAAAATTTGCCGCTGTTGCTAGGTGGGATGGAACAGCAAGGCTGTTTGATCTCGAGAAAATGAAGCAAGTAAAGACTTTCAAAGGCCATAGAGGAAATGTCAATTCTGTCATTTTTAGTAAAGACGATACTCTCTTATTCTCAGCATCTTATGATGGGGACATTCGGGCGTGGCACATTGGGGAAAAAGTAAATCAAACGAATATCCAACATGGCGGTATAATTCATTCAAATGGTTGGGGAATAAATGTTATTCAACTTATGCCAGATGGCAATGAAATTTTATATGGCACGTTAAATGGTGACGTCACTCTATTGAATATAAAAACAAGAACCACCAGAAAAATTGGCAATTTTCAGCATCCTATTTTGTCTGTGGCGATCAACAAAACTTCAGGCTGGTTCGCAGTAGGCTCCAGTGATGGGTACATCCGTATATTTGATCTAAACACTTTTAAACAACTTGAAGAATATAAAAATTTCATCGGTCCTGTCTGGGGATTAGCTTTTTCAAAAAACGGTAAAACTCTCTATCGCTCTGGCCTGGATGATTTCATCAGCAGATGGCAAGTCTTTCCTAAAGAAAAATTCAAAGTGACAAACAATCTGCAACCAAGGCGCTTTCAAGTCAAACGATCAGAAGACCCCGGCGAGGTA